>JBBQCA010000082.1:0-12799 GCA_038318315.1 Burkholderiales bacterium
CCTTGCCGGCGCGACGCAGGCGGCGGCTCGCACCCGTACCTTGCGTGTTGCGTGTGTTGGCTACGACTTTCATGAACTTCTCCAAAAAGATTTCAGAACCCGTCCGCGACCAGACGGGGGGTGTTTCGCTTTTCGATACGATGAGCCGCGGCGAAACAACACGGCTGCCTCAAATTCTTGCTGTCATCCCAGCGTTCGCGACAATGACGATCGACCGATCTATTCGGCGAACAACGAACTCACCGAATCGCCCTTGCTGATGCGCGCGATCGTTTCGGCCAGCAACAGCGCGCACGAAATCTGCCGGATCTTCTCGCTCTTCTGCGCGTCGCGGTTCAGCGGGATGGTGTCGACCACCACCAGCTCGTCGAGGCTCGACGCATCGATGCGCTGGACCGCGCCGCCCGACAACACAGGGTGCGTGCAATATGCCAGCACCTTTTCCGCACCGCGCTCCTTCAATGCCTGTGCCGCCTTGCACAGCGTGTTCGCGGTATCGACCATGTCGTCCATGATCACGCAGGTGCGACCTTCGACATCGCCGATGACGTTCATCACCTCGGACATGTTGGCGCGCGGCCGCCGCTTGTCGATGATCGCGAGATCGGTGTCGAGGCGCTTCGCGAATGCGCGCGCACGCACCACACCGCCCACGTCGGGCGACACCACCTGCAGGTTCTGCAGATCTCGCTTGTACAGGTCCGCAAGCAGGATCGGCGACGCATAGATGTTGTCGACCGGAATATCGAAAAATCCCTGGATCTGATCGGCATGCAGATCCATCGTCAGTACACGGTCGACACCGACCGCCTGCAGCATGTTGGCGACCACCTTCGCCGAGATCGCCACGCGCGCCGAGCGCGGCCGGCGATCCTGTCGCGCATAGCCGAAATACGGAATCGCAGCGGTGACGCGTCCGGCCGACGAGCGCTTCAATGCATCGACCATCACCATGATCTCCATCAGGTTGTCGTTGGTGGGCGCGCACGTGGACTGCAACACGAACGCGTCCTTGCCGCGGACGTGATCCTGAATCTCGACGTTGACCTCGCCATCCGAGAAGCGACCCACCGTCGCCTTGCCGAGCGGGAGGTTGAGGTTCCTGGAAACGGCGGCCGCCAGATGCGGGTTCGCGTTTCCGGAGAACACCATCAATCCTTCGGCCATGGTCGTTTCCGTATTGCTGTCGGGTGGTCGGGGAAATCTGGCAGGGGAGGAAGGACTCGAACCTTCGCATGCTGGAATCAAAATCCAGTGCCTTAACCAACTTGGCGACTCCCCTACGCAACTGCTGTGCCGCACGCATATCGCGACGGCCAAATCCATATGTCTTGCAAGTCGCCTGCGCGTTCGGCGCCGCGTCCGTTCATCGATCGGCGGCGAGCTCGCGATGCGGGTGAGCGGCCAGACTCTTCACGCTCCAACCCGACCATCCCGCAGGCACTGCAGCGACGCACCGTGCCGCGTCTTCACCATTCGCGAATGCCCGGAACACGCAGGCACCGGAGCCGCTCATCCGCGCCGACCCCAGCGCGCCTCGCCAACTGCGCGACAGCCACGCCACCGCTTCGCGCACGGCATCGAAACGCGAGCAGGCAACGCCCTCGAGATCGTTCCGAAAGACCAGGCTCTTGCTGCCTTGCGTGGCGCCACGACCGGGCAGGACGACGCACAACCCGCTTTTGGAAAAGTCCGAGATTTTGATGGCTTCGGCATCCCTTGTCAATTCGGGCGCCCCGAACACGAGCGTGGTCGGCACCGAGATGCCGGGGTGAATCACCGCGTAGTGCGCGCCCGCAAGCTCGATGGGCGTCACGATCTCGCCGATCCCTTCGACGAATGCGCTGCCGCCTCCGATGAAGAACGGCACGTCGGCGCCGAGCGTCGACCCGAGTTGCATCAGCCGCGTGCGCGACCAGCCGAGACCCCACAGGTGGTTGAGCGCGAGCAACGTGGTGGCGGCGTCGGAGCTGCCGCCGCCCAGCCCGCCGCCGATCGGGATGCGTTTGCTTATCGCGATTGTCGCGCCGCCGCTGCTCGACGAAGCGCGTTGCAGAAGCTGCGCGGCGCGGATCGTGAGGTCGTGCTCTTCTGCGACGCCGGGCACATCGGCCGCCCGCACGATGCGGCCGTCGTCGCGCGGCACGATCGTGAGCACGTCGGCCAGGTCGATCAACTGCATCGCGCTCTGGATCAGGTGATAGCCGTCGGTCCGTCGGCCGAGCACATGCAGAAAGAGGTTGACCTTGGCCGGGGCGAGATAGATGGGGTCGGAGGTGTGGTCGACCATCTCATGGATCGCTGCGCTGATCGATCACGAGCCGCATCTCGATCTCGGCGGGTGGGCCGGGATAGTGAAGATCGATGCGCCTGGGGGGTGCTCCGGTCGCGGTATTGGTTGCGGCGTCGCTCGCGCTTTTGCTCGTATCCTCGTCGCGAACGAAGCGGATCGTCCAGTTGTCCTGGCGAAGTCCGCCGTCGGCGAGCATGACCGCGGAGCTGCCCGCGGCGGCCCGTCCATCGAGCCACGACCCGAGGCCGGACAACGGCACCGTCCAGCCGAGCGTGTCCTGCGTCAAGGCCTCGGGTGTCGCGCCTTCGACCTTGCGCCCGTCGCGAAAGGCGACCGACGAACGACCCGGAGCGGAGCGAATCAGGGCAACCGTTTGGCCGAGCGGATCGAGCAGGCTCAACTCGATCTCGTCACCCCTTTGCGTCCACTCGAAGCGGCCGGACAGTGCGTCTTCCTTGCCGCCTGCGAGATCCTTGTAGCGCACCGACAGACGTCCTTCGATCGAACGCGCGCCTGCGAGTCGGCTTTCGTTCGCCGAAGGGAGCGTTGCGCAGCCCGCGAGAAAAAACAGCAACGAGGTCGCGAACGCGCGCCTGCGCCCCGAACGCAAGTGCATGGCTTTGCGAGCCGTCAGCGCTTGCCCATCTGCACGTTGAATCGCGCCAGCGTCTGCTGCAAGACCAGGTTCTGCGGCTCCTTCGCGCTCGCTTCCTTCCACGTGCGCTCGGCATCGGCCTGCCGGCCCGAGACCCACAGCACTTCGCCCAGATGGACCGCGATCTCGGCATCGCCCCTGAGCTTGTAGGCGCGCTCGAGACTCTGCAGCGCCTCTCGGTTGTTGCCCAGGCGGTACTGCACCCAGCCCAGGCTGTCGAGGATCGAGGCATCGTCGGGCGCCAGCGCGTTCGCCTTCTCGATCAGCGTCCTGGCTTCGTCGAGGCGCTGGTTGCGATCGGCCAGCGTGTAGCCCAGGGCGTTATAGGCCTGCGCGTTGTCGGGCCGCACGCGAATCACGGTGCGCATCGCACTCTCGAGCACATCGAAGCGGCCGAGCTTCTCGGCGGTCATGCCGTAGTCGTAGAGCAGATCGGGACTATTCGGCGACTTCTCGACGGCGGCCGCAAGCAAATCGAACGCGGCCTGATTGCGGTCGGCATCGCGCAGCATCTGTGCTTCGGCGAGCGTCAGTTGAGTCGCGGCCGCCGTCGTGGTCGCGGGCAGGGCATGCAACTCTGCGCGCGCGACATCGAGCTTGCCTTGCCTTGCTAAGATCAGCGCACGGCGGATGCGCGCGTTCGCGTATTCGTTGCCTTCGCCTACCTTGCCCAGCCAGTCGAGCGCGCGCGGATAGTCCTTCGCGTCTTCGGCGATCTGCGCGAGATAGAGATAGGCGCGATCGGCGCCGCGTCCCGAGCCGGCGCCCGGGGCGTCACTGTCGTCCTCGTTGTTATCGACTTGGTCGTCAGCCTCGGCCGCAGCGACCGCTGCCGCCTTGGCGTCGGCGCGCCGTGGCGCACGCAATTCCACGAAGCGCTTGAAATAGCTCTCGGCATCCTTGGGCTTGTTCGCCTGATAGGCCAGCAAGCCGAGCGTGTAGATCTTCTCGGCGTCGTTCGGCACTTCCTTGCGTATGCGCGCGAGTTGCGCGGCGGATTCATCGTAGCGACGCTCGCCGTTCAGGAAGCGCGCATAGGCCAGGCGCATCTGCACCGACTTCGGGTTGCGCGCAATGAATCCCGACAAGAGCGTGTCGGCGTCCTTGGGCGCGTCGAATTGCAGCAGCTGCGCGAGCATGATGGTCGGAGGCTCCGCGTCCGGCTGCAGGCGAACCGCGGTACGCGTCTCCTCGACCGCGGCGGCTTTGTCGCCGGCGGCCTGCGCCGCCTGGGCCAGTACCAGATGCGCCTCCGGCAGCGCCGGATAGTTGCTCGCGAGCTTGCGGATCAGATCGTAGGCCTGCTTGCGTTGCTGACTCTGGGCAAGCAGGCCATAGACCTGCGCAAGCGCCTGCGATTTCGACGTCGCCGCTTCGATCTTGGCCGCCAGGAAGGGCTGCGCCTCGTCGAGCCTGCCCGACAGGACCAGCAGCGTGATGAAGGTGTCGGACGCAACCCGCGACTCGGGGCTCAGTTCGGTCCACAAGCGCGCCGCCTCGACGGCGGCGGCGGGCTGGCGCGCCTGCACCGCGAATTCGGTCGCACGCCGCGCGATGCGCGGATCGCGCGTTTCTTGCGCGAGCTTGAGTTCGGTCGCATAGGCCGCATCGGGCGCGCCGCGCTGCGCCGCGATCTCCGACATCAACAGCTTGAAGAGCGTGGGCGAGGTGAGCGTGTTGTCGGGCAGTGGATCGGAGTTGCTGGCAGCCACGGCCGGCGCAAGCTGCTGCGCCGATGCCACGGGCAGCGCAATCATCATCGACAATGCGCCTGCAACCACGGACGCCAGCGCAAGCGCGATCGCCTTGACGCGCAACCCACTTGCTTTCGGCAGGGCTCGCCCCAAGCTCCTGCGCTCGACCTCTGCATCAAAACTCGGAATGTTCACGACTGCCCCACTCAAAAGAAATTCGTTGATCGATGGTAGGTTGAAAGGCTACACGCTCGCAACCGAAGATCGCGCGGAACCATGCACATTTCGTCCCGCCTGGAGCATACGGTGGTCACGGCTCTTCACGGAGCGGCTTCATGCCTGAACTTCCTGAAGTCGAAGTCACCCGCAGAGGCATTGCGCCCGGCATCGCCGGACGGCACATCGACGCGGTAGCCGTGCGTCATGCGGGACTTCGCAGCGCAGTGCCCGCAAACCTTGCCGAGTCGCTCGCGGGCCTGCAAATCCAGACTGTCGATCGCAGAGGAAAGTTCATTCTGATCCATTGCGTCGGCTCCGAAAGGAAGGCGGATGCGCAGACCACGCCGCGCGGCGGCACCCTGCTCGTCCATCTCGGCATGACCGGCACCTTGCGCGTGATGGCGGCCGACACACCGCTGCGCGCGCACGACCACATCGATCTGATACTCGGCGATCGCGTCCTCAGATTCAACGACCCACGCCGTTTCGGCTTGGTGCTATGGCATGACGACGACCAGGGTCCGGTGCTGGACAGCAGACATTTTCGCAAGCTCGGCGTCGAGCCCTTCTCGGAAGGCTTCGATGCGGCTCGCGGCGGACGCCTCCTCTTTCGCCTTTCGCGCGGCCGCGTGGTGTCAATCAAGCAATTCCTGCTTGCCGGTGAAGCCGTGGTGGGCGTGGGCAACATCTATGCATCCGAGAGCCTGTTTCGCGCGCGCATCCATCCGCGTACCGCGGCCGGGCGCATCTCGCTCGAACGCTACGAGCGCCTGGCCGATGCGATTCGAGAGACGCTCGCCGCGGCCATCGCCAAGGGTGGCAGCACCCTGCGCGATTTCGTCGGCGCCGATGGCGCCGCCGGTTATTTTCAGCAGGACTACTTCGCCTACGACCGTGAAGGTCGACCGTGCCGCGTATGCGCGACGCCGATTCGCATGATTCGTCAGGGACAGCGCTCGAGCTTCTATTGCCCGCGCTGCCAGCGTTGACTCTTCCGCGTTCCGTCGACAAATGACGCCGGTCGGTCGCCTTGCGCCGACCGACGGCGCAAGGTCGCATCCGGCTGTGTTTACCGTACGACACGCGCGGTGCTTCCCGCTTTTCGCACTATGGATAGTCAGGGCCAGGCCTTATGCTTTCGGCGCCCGCTTTGGCACCATTATTCGTCGCTCGCATCTGGCCACATGAACAGCCTCGTCGAAAAATTTCAGGAATACAGCACCTGGCGCTTCTCGTTGACGCGCGCCATCGAAGGCTATCGCCAGTGGCTGCGCGCGACCCAGCTGATCGATCGCGACGTCGAGACGCGCATCGCGCGCCTGCTCGCCAAGCTCGCCGAGGATCGCCTGACGATCGCCTTCATCGCCGAGTTCTCGCGCGGCAAGTCGGAGCTGATCAACGCGATCTTCTTCGCCGATTACGGCAAGCGCATCCTGCCTTCGTCGGCCGGCCGCACCACCATGTGCCCCACCGAGCTGATGTACGACGAGACCCTGCCGCCGTCGATACGCCTGTTGCCGATCGAAACCCGCGCGCACCACGCGACCACCGCCGACTACAAGGAGTTGCACGACGAGTGGCACGTCTCTCCGCTCGACACGCGTTCGGGCGACGGCATGCTCGAAGCGTTCAAGCAGGTCAGCATGACGCGTCGCGTGCCGGTCGAGGAGGCGCAGCGTTACGGCCTGCACGATGCCGACGATCCCGAGCACAAGACCCTGATCGACGAGAACGGCACCGTCGAGATCTCGATGTGGCGGCACGCGGTCATCAACTTTCCGCATCCGCTGCTCGCGCAGGGTCTGGTGATCCTCGATACGCCCGGTCTGAACGCGATCGGCACCGAGCCCGAGCTGACGCTCAACCTGATCCCCAACGCGCACGCGGTGCTGTTCATCCTCGCGGCCGATACCGGCGTGACGCGCACCGACATCGAGGTCTGGCGTCAACACATCGGCGGCGCGGCGGGGCAGGGCCGCATGGTCGTGCTCAACAAGATCGACAGCATGTGGGACGACCTGACTTCGGAGCGAGACGTCGACGCGATGATCGAGCGCCAGGTCCACAGTTGCGCGAAGACGCTCGAGATCGACGCCTCGCACATCTTCCCCGTGTCGGCGCAAAAGGGTCTGAGCGCCAAGGTCCACGGCGACGACGCGCTGCTTGTGAAAAGCCGGCTGCCGGCCCTGGAACGCGCAATGGCCATCGATCTGATTCCGCGCAAGCAGGAGATCTTTCGCGACATCGTGGCGCGCGAGATGGCTGAACTGTTCGATGCAAGTCGCGGCGTCTTGCAGGCGCGCGCCAGCGGCCTCGCGCGTCAGGCAGGCGACATGCACGCGCTGCGCGGCAAGAACGCCAGCGTGGTCACGCACATGATCACGCGCGTGAAAAGCGAAAAGTCGGCTTTCGATCGCAGCCTGATGGCGTTCCAGGCCTTGCGTTCGGTGTTCGCAAGAGCCTCCTCCGAATTGTTCGCGGAACTCGGCGTCCATTCGCTGCGCGAGGAGATTCGCACGACGCGCGAGCAGATGGTGCGCTCGTGGTTCTCGACCGGGCTGCGCGGCACGATGGAAGGATTCTTCACCAGCGCGCGCTCGCGACTGGCGCGCTCGCAGAGCAAGACCGACGAGATCGCCGGCATGGTCAGCGGGATGTATCGCAAGTTCTCGAGTGAGCACGGCATGATGCTCGCGGCCCCGATGAAGTTTTCGCTGGCCCGTTACGAGAATGAGGTAGTGCGCGTCGAAGGCGTGTATCACGATCGATTCGGACTCGTGACGATTTTTTCCAACGATCAACTGGTGCTTACACAGAAGTTCTTCGAGTCGATCGCAAGCCGCGTGCGCGAGACCTTCGAAGCGGCCAATCGTGATGTCGAAGCGTGGCTCAAGGCCGTGATGGCGCCGCTCGAAGGTCAGATCCGCGAGCACCAGAGCCAGTTGCGACGCCGGATCGAATCGATCAAGCACATCCAGGACACCAGCGAAACGCTGGAGGAGCGGCTGGCCGAAACGTCCGCGCGCGAGGCCGAGCTCGCCGACCTCCTGCACGCCTTGCGCGACATCGACGACGGCTTGCAAATGACGCTGCACGCGCAGATCGATGCCGAGCAGGGAGCGTTGATCTTTTGACGACCAGCGCATCGATCCCCGCATCGGCCCGGGCCTCGTCCATTGTCGAGCGCTTCGCGCCGACGCTGGTCGCGTGGCAGCGCGCGCACGGGCGTCATGCCTTGCCCTGGCAGCGACTTGATACCGGTCGCGACGCATACCCGGTCTGGCTTGCCGAGATCATGCTGCAGCAGACGCAGGTCGCTGCCGTCATCCCTTTCTATCGACGCTTTCTCGCGCGCTTTCCCGACGTGAACACGCTGGCAGAGGCTTCGCAGGATGAGGTGATGGCTTGCTGGAGCGGTCTCGGGTATTACTCGCGCGCGCGCAACCTGCATGCGGCCGCACGACGCGTGCTGTCCGAATTCGGCGGCGCCTTTCCCGACGATCCCGAAGCGCTCGAAAGCCTGCCGGGCGTGGGACGATCGACTGCCGCTGCAGTCGCCGTATTCGCCTTCGGTCGCCGCGCCGCGATCCTCGACGGCAACGTCAAGCGCGTGCTCGCACGCGTGTTCGCGATCGAGGGTGTCCCGTCGAGCAGCGCAACGACGCGTCGCATGTGGGCCTTGGCTGAAGAGTTGTTGCCCACGCATGACCTCGATCGCTACACGCAGGGGCTGATGGATCTCGGCGCGACGGTCTGCACGCCGCGCAACCCTGCCTGCACGTCTTGCCCGTTCGAGCTCGACTGCCTCGCCCATCGTCAAGGCCGCGTCGCCGAACTGCCGCATCGCGCGCCCCGCAAGCGGTTGCCCGAACGGCGTGTCGCGATGCTTCTGATCACGCGTGGCAATGAGGTGCTGCTCGAACGCCGCCCGCCGACCGGCATCTGGGGCGGCCTGTGGTCGTTGCCCGAATCAGAGCCGTTCGAGGATCTCGAAGAATTCCGGCCGCGGGTCGAACGCTTCGGTGAAGTGGCCTCGCTCCAAAGCGCAACCGGCTTTACGCACGGCTTCACGCACTTCGTGCTGCATGCCGATGTGGTTCATGCCTGCATGCGCGAGCCGTCGCACGCGAAGCGGATCGCCGCATCAGTGGATACACAGCGATGGGTCGATAGCGCCGATGCGCTCGAGCTTGGCTTGCCCGCGCCGGTGCGAACCTTGATGCGAGCGCGTGCGTAGTCCCACTCAGCTCTC
Source organism: Burkholderiales bacterium (assembly GCA_038318315.1). Lineage (GTDB taxonomy): Bacteria > Pseudomonadota > Gammaproteobacteria > Burkholderiales > Burkholderiaceae_D > CAHJXF01. The sequence goes on from JBBQCA010000082.1 coordinate 9,114, forward strand.
GTCGGCCAGCCACTCGATCCAGCGACAGTGTGGATGCGAAGGCGCCATCGTTTGTACCGTGCACGCGCCGTTGGCGTTGCGGGTCGTGACGTGCCACAGCGTTGCCTCGCGGCGTTCAGGCGTCGCATCGGCGGGGAGCGCAGGCGCGTCGAGACCGGCAAGCACTCCGGCCGCCTCGGCCGAAATCCACACGCCATCGCGCTCGATCACGATCGCGCGAACGGCTTCGGCAAAGCGCGTGCGGGCTTCGCGATCGAAGTACGACACCACCCACGAATGGAATACGACGGGGCGCACCTTGCCGGATATCGCGGCAGCGATACCCGGCAGGAGATCGAGGGCATCGCCACGGCGCAGGTGGAGCCGCGCGCTTTGCGTTGCACTTTTCGTCGCACCGCGCGCCGCGCTTTCCCCCACTTCGCGAGCCAATGCGATCGCGCCGGCCAGGCGCACGTGCCGCTCGACTTCACTCGGCCACACGCAGGCACGCAGCCAGCGCGCATCGCGTGCGGCCCGCACGTCCAGTGGCGCGAGGTCGATGCCGTAGCGCTCGACGATTGCGGGCATCTCCGAACCATCGAGCACGGATGCGTCGCCGCCCTCGAACGCTGCGGCAATCACCACCGGCGACTCGGGGCCGAGCTTGCGCATGCTTTTGTCGGGCAGGCGATAGTCGAAGCGATAGCGATCGACCAGCAGGTTGAGACCGGCGCTGCAACCGACATCGATCAAGGCAATCGGTTTCTCGCGCGCGAGTCCTGCGAGCGCCAGGCGCAGCCCCGCGCATCGACCGACCTCGTTGGTCTGCGTGGTGCGCTCGCGCAGCGAGACGAGCAGCGCGTCGTGCTGCTGGCTGCAGAAGTCGGCGAATGCGGCGAACGCGTGATCGACATCGACGCGTACATCGTTCGCCGGCGCAACGCTGCGATAGAAGCGCGCAAGCGGATGGACCGCACCGGCCAGCAGCAGGTCGTGCGTGGCCGCGAACAGCAACACGGGCCGGCGTTGCGGGTAGGGCGCTTCGAGCAAGAGCGCGAGGATGTCGCGGTCGCCGGCGATCGCGCGCGACAGCGCAGCGTAGAGCGGCTCGCTGGCGCAGTCCGCGCTCGCGAAGACGCGGAAATTCTGCGCCAGCGCTGAGGCATCGACAGGACGCTGGTATGCGGTCATCGCCTGCCGGTGGTCAGACGATGCCGTGCTGCTTGAGATAGCGAAGCACGATGGCGATGCGCGTGGGGCCGTCGGTCAGCTCCATCAACTTCTGCTTGGCCGACAACGACACCGGCAACACTTCGGAGAGGCGATTGCCGACCCAGGTGGTGTCGTCGAAACGGTAGGGCCTTGCGATCGGCGGAGCCTGGACAGCGTCGGCACCGGATCCCTGCGCGCTCGCTTCCCACTGCGCCACGATGCGCTCGAGCAGCGACACGCAGGGCGCAGCCTCCTCGGGCAGTGGCGCATAGGCTTCGGGCTCGATAGCCTCGACGTCGGCAATCATCAGCCCGTCGGCTTGCACGGCATGCGAGACGATCACGAAGCGCTCGGTGCCGGTCGTCGCGATCTGCAGGACGCCGAGCTGCTCCATGTTCCAGTCGTCGATGCGCGCACGACATCCTATCGTCTCGGTCTCGACGACGCCGCGGTTGCCAACTTCGCCGACCTCGTGTCCCTTCCTGATCAGGCATACGCCGAACTCGCTCGCCTCGCGCATCGCTCGACGAACCATGTCCATGTAGCGCGCTTCGAAAATGCGCAGCGGCAGCAGGCCACCAGGGAACAGCACGGTGTTCAGCGGAAAGATCGGCAGGGTGATGCGATGTGCGCTCAAGCGACGAACCTGTTGACTCGAGTCTGTATATCTATTCGTTGAATCCGATCGTCGAAGCGGATCGGTGTTCAAGTTGTCGAGGGGGCCGACGCCGGAACGCGCCCCATCATCCACGCCAGCGCGCGATGACGGACCAGAACCGGCTGCACGCTGCGCAGACGGCGCGCGAGCGTTTCGACGCAATAGACCGACCGATGCTGACCGCCGGTGCATCCGATCGCAATCGTCAGATAGCTGCGACTGTCGGCCGCGTAGGCGGGTAACCAGTGGGTAATGAAGCCCTCGATGTCATCGACCATGCGGCCGACTTCAGGCACGCCCTCGAGAAAATCGATCACCGGTTGATCGAGTCCGGTCAGGAGCTTCAACTCCGCGACATAGAACGGATTGGGAAGGCAGCGCACATCGAACACCAGGTCGGCGTCCGCCGGCACACCTTGCTTGTACGCGAAGGACTCGAACGACAGCGTGAGCGCCGCGCGCTCGCTGCCGATGAAGTCGCTCACCCATTGACGCAAGGCCTGCGCGGGCAGGCGGCTGGTATCGATCAGGTGGCCGAGACCCTCAAGCGGGTCGAGCAGGCGGCGTTCCTTGTCTATGCTTTCAGGCAGGCCCGGCGCACCTGCCGATGGCTCGGTCGCCCACGCGCTCGTGGACAGCGGATGGCGCCTGCGCGTCTCCGAATAGCGCTGCACCAGCGTGGCCGTATCGGCGGTGAGGAAAAGCAGCTGCACGCTGTGGCCGCGCTCGCGCAGCACCGGCAGGAGGGCCGGCAGCTCGGTGACGGCCTCGACGCCCGCGCGCACGTCGATGCTGACCGCAGCGCGTTTGACGCCGCGCTTCTCGAGATCGACGATCAGGTCGGCGAGGAAGCGCGCGGGCAGGTTGTCGACGACTGCGTAGCCGGCGTCCTCAAGCACATGCAGGGCGATCGATTTGCCGGAACCAGACATGCCGGTGACGAGGATGACGCGCATGGCCGAAGCTCAGATCAACACGAGGGATGACGCAATAAGGAACGGGCCGCTCGGGCCCGTTCCGGGGAATGCCCCGCAGTCAAAACGCTGCGTCATCAACCCCTGCGGCATCAACCCTTCAGGCAATCGCTCATGAAGGCCTTGCGCTCGTCGCCCTTCTTGCCCGTGGCGTCCTTGTTGCACGTCTTCATCTTGTCTTGCTGCGTCATCTTCTTGGCCGAAAGGCAGGTCTTCATGAAGGCCTTGCGTTCGTCGCCTTTCTTGTCGGCTGCGTCCTGATTGCACGTGGCCATCTTGCTCTGCTGGCCGGTCATTTCCTTGTCGGCGGCGAAGACCGGACTGCACACGAACGGCGCCGCAATACAAAGCGCACCGACAAACCGGATCACGTTTTTCTTCACGGCATTCTCCTGAGATGGGCAAAAAAAGGAATGAGGCGGGATGCAATGGGACAGGCAGGCTGTGAGCCGGCGATCATTTAAGCACAAGGCCTTGCGTCTGCGCATCCATCGAATGCATCACGCTGTTGCGCGATTGCCTACTCCGTATCCGGGTGGCTGTTCTCGTGAACGGCGGCCGACTGTCGCGCCATGAAGTCGCCCATCGTGTCGACGCCGCGCAACTGCAGGATGGTGTTGCGCACCGCGGCCTCGGTCAGCACCGCGATGTTGCGGCCGAGCCCGACCGGGATCACGACCTTGCGCACTTCGATGCCGAGCACGTTCTCGGTCAGGACGTCGAGCGGCAGGCGCTGGTATTTTTCTTCGAGCGTGCTGTGCTTGACGAGGTGGACGATCATGCGCAGCCGCATCTTGCGACGCACCGCCGTCTCGCCGAAGATGGCCTTGATGTCGAGCAGGCCGAGGCCTCGCACTTCGAGC
>JBBQCA010000083.1:0-12539 GCA_038318315.1 Burkholderiales bacterium
AATTATAGCGAGGGCCGCCCCGTCGCTTGCCGCTGCCTCGACGCGCTGCGTATAATCCGCACCCTTGGCTCGGTAGCTCAGTCGGTAGAGCAGCGGATTGAAAATCCGCGTGTCGGTGGTTCGATTCCGCCCCGAGCCACCAGTAATCCACGGCTTGCAGATATACGGCCCCTCCCATTCGCACTCGATCAAGCGACGTCACCGACCTCGCAAACCTGAGCGAACATCTCCGGCACCCGCTCACGGCGGCATAGCCCAATCGGCTATCGGCAATGCGCGTGCTGCGTGCGTTGGCGGTCGGCCATATCAAAACGCCCTCGCTCGCTTCCCGTCCTCGTGCGCTTGGAACGGTTCGTGCGTGTCATTCGGACGCAGGTCGAATACGGCCGCTGTGGCCGTCACACATGCACCTCATTCGCGCGGGGAGCGCCCGTCATGCTCGTGAAGCGACACCGAGGCACCACGACACCACGACAAGCTGGATTGCCTTGAGAAATAGAACTGCATGCTTTCATGGCGCACCTTGACGTAGAGTGCGGAATGACCGCTCCCGCCCCCGATGAACTGACCCCCGACGAAATCGCAAGGATTCGCCGGGATATCAATCATGTGATCCAGACGCAAGGCTGGATCACCTTGTCGGCGTATCCCAGCGAGACCCTGCCCGCCTTTACCTGTACCGCCGGCCTGGGGAGAAAAGCGCTGCCCGAGCTTCTCGTCTTCGGGCTGTTTCCCGAAGAGGCCCGCGCCACGATCAAGCGATTTGCTCGTCTCATGCTTTCCGGGCAATGCCCGCCCCTCGGTGAGCGTCTGTCGGACATCCTCGACGGCGCCGATGCGATGCTCGTCGAGATTCCTCACGACATGGCGGCGCCATACATGGAAGTCGCGCTGGAATTTTCTCCCAAGGGTTTTCGGGTGCTGCAACTACTCTGGACAAAACCTCGCGAGCCGTTCCCCGGAGAAGCCGGATACAGCGGCGAACCGGGTTCGTCGCAACCACTGATCTCGCTACCGGTGCGCGAATAGCAAGCCTTGACGCCCGAAGAGCTCGACCGCATCGCCACCCAGACGCTCGCGCACTACAGCGAGCGCGCCGAAGATTTCTGGGAGGGCACTCGCGATCACGATGTCAGCCAGAACATCGCGGCGCTGCTCCGGCATGTGGAGGGTGCGGCGCCGATGACGATCCTCGACCTGGGCTGTGGCCCGGGTCGCGACCTCAGGACCTTCGCCGAGCTCGGCCACATTGCCATCGGCCTGGAGGGCTCACCGCAGTTCGCGGCAATGGCGCGCACTCACAGCGGATGCGAGGTGTGGGAACAGAACCTGCTCGCGCTGGATCTCCCCGCGGCGCGCTTCGACGGCGTGTTTGCCAACGCGGTGCTGTTCCACGTGCCCACCGAGGAACTGCCGCGCGTGTTGGGCCCCTTGCGCGCAACGCTTAAGCCGCGCGGTGTCTTGTTCAGTTCGAACCCGCGCGGTGACGGCGAAGAAGGCTGGAACCGCGGACGGTTCGGCGCCTATCACGACCTGGAAGCTTGGCGCCGCCACATGACGGCGGCCGGCTTCGTGGAGCTCGAGCATTACTACCGGCCCGAGGGACTTCCGCGCGATCAGCAGCCCTGGCTTGCGAGCGTCTGGCGCAATGCGGATTGACCGCAGTCGTTTACCCGCCCTGCCGCTCTTCTTCCCAAAGCAGGCCCTGATCCTGATCGCGGGCCTGCTTGAGAGCACTCGCCGCGTTTTCAATATTCAGGTACAAAGCGCGGCGATAGACCCATCGCAACCGGACGATCGTCAATGCCGCGATGATTAGCAATATGCCCGAGCCTTTCAATAGCCAGGATGCCGAGCCGTAAGACAATGAAAACACGCCACACACTGCGTAAAGATAAGGGGAAAGTTCGTACCAGAGTGTCTCGAGATCCATTGCGCTTCTTCAGATATCCAAGGCCGATCGGGCCTGTTTGAATTGTGGAACCTTGCTTTTGGCGCGGTCATCACAGATGGGATTGCGTATATGGACACGGAGGCAAGTTTCGAACCACGCCCCGGGAGCCGCGCGTCAGCGGGTTGATCCGTTGGGGGAAAAAATCTTCCAGGGCGGTTCCGTGCTCTTCGGCCCGAAGGGTGCGCGACCTGCAGTGTCAAGAGTCTCGACACGCGAAGATGCGAGAATCTCGCGCTGCCCGACCTGAACGTTTTTTTTCATTGCCCGATGCGAGCGCCATGACCCCCATCCCCATCTCCCTGCCCGCGCTGATGCCGGTCCTGATCGTCGCGTTGATTGCATGGCGCATGGTCGGTCGCGTAAAGCGACTGATCGGCCGTCAGCCGGTGCGCATGCTTCGGTTGGTGTTGACGACGATCTTCTTTCCCATCCTGGTCGTGCTGCTCGGACTGTCGGGCTTGCGCGATATCGCCTTGCTCGAAGGGATCGCGGGAGGCGTGGTGATCGGTGTCGTCCTCGCGTGGGTCGGGCTTCGGATGACGAAGTTCGAAGTCAGCGATGCGGGGTTGTTCTACACCCCCAATGCCGTGATCGGTATCACGCTTTCACTGCTGTTCGTCGGCCGGCTGATGTATCGCTTCGGCGCGATTTATCTCGCCACCGGACGACTCGATCCGGCCACGATGCAGTCGTTCGGCAAGAGCCCGTTGACGCTCCTGATCTTCGGTGTGCTGGCCGGCTACTACACGGCCTATGCGATCGGCATCCTGATGTGGCGGCACACGGCGAAGAGCCGCGTGCCCGCGGCGTTGGCGCCCGCGGCTCTGGCGCCCGCTTCGTCGACGGCCGGCACCGATACGCAGACCAGCCTTTGATCTCTCGTGCGCGGCGAGTGCGTCAGTGCTTTGCTGCCGCGGCTTCGGACAACACGCGAACTTTCTCGATCGCCGCGCGATCGCCCTGTTTGCCGGCCTCGGCATACCAATGGATCGCAAGCTCGCTATCGCTGGTGACGCCCTCGCCGTGTTCGTAGAGGCTTGCGATGTTGTATTGCGCGTCCATGCTGCCGCCTCTTGCCGCGCGTTCGTACCACTGAGCAGCGCGCGCGTCGCTCTTCTCGATGCCGCGACCGAGAAGATATTGCGTGGCGACCGCGACTTGCGCATCGACGTTGTTCTGCTCGGCCGCGCGCAGGAACCAGGTGCTCGCATCTTTCTGCGAGCGCTCGACGCCGGTCCCGTTTTCGTAGAGCAGGCCGAGGTTGTATTGCGCGAGCGCGAAGCCCTGCGTGGCCGCGCGCGTCAGCCATCGCAGCGACGCGGCCGCGTCGCGCCTGGTGCCCTCACCATTGAACGCCATGATGGCAACGTTGTATTGCCCGATCGCCTGTCCGCGCTTTGCGGCGCGCAGATAGGAGGCATACGCGGTCGCGGTGTCGTCGCGTTGATAGGCCGCGTAGGCGCGCTTGAGGTCCGGGTCCGCGGCGGGCGGCGGCAGCCTGGTCGGCCTCTGCGTCTTGGACGATGCGGGCGCCGCCGCACCGAAGTCCGCGCCGTGCGAGAGGCTGGTCACGGCGATCGATGCGCTCGATAGGGCGAGCGCGAACGGAAGGAAGAAATGCGAGAGCGACATAGCTTGTGTGGTGGATAGGCTTGCCCGGGCGACGCGCTTACGGCATCGTCGCACACCGCGCGCCGATGTGGCGCGCGTTCATCTGAACTCTTCCGGCCTCTTCGGTCCGATCCCATGCGCATCGCCGTCTTCGACAACGACGCTTCCGAGCAACCGCTGATCGTCCAGGTCCTCGAGAAGTCGGGCTTCGACTGCAATCTTTACAGCGACGCCGCGATGCTTGCCGAAGCGGCGCGCGCCCAGCGCTTCGATGCGATCGTCATCGACTGGCAGGGCCGAGCCAATGCGAGCGACGTGGTGTTGCGCGATGCCCGGGCCTGCCCGGGCCGCGTGCCGGTGCTGTTGATGGTGGCCGGTGGTGGCGAAGACGACATCATCGAAGGGCTCTCCGCCGGCGCCGACGATTACCTGATCAAGCCGCTACGGCCCTCCGAACTGGTGGCGCGTCTGCAGGCGCTGTTGCGGCGCGCCTATCCGGACGAGACGCTCGATCGCTACGAGTTCGCGCCGTTCTCGTTTCATCCCGACGCCTGCGAAGTGGTGTTCGAGCTCGACGGCGGCGATGGGAACGCCGCGCGACGCGTGACCCGCCGCGTGACCCTGACGCAGAAGGAGTTCGATCTCGGCTTGCTGCTGTTTCGAAACGCGGGGCGGCCGATGTCGCGCAATCACATCCGCGAAGTGGTGTGGGGCGGCGATGCCGATATCTCGTCGCGAACCATGGATACGCATGTGTCGCGGCTTCGGTCCAAGCTCGAACTCGGGCCTGCGAGCGGGTATCGGGTCATGCCGGTGTACGGGTACGGGTATCGCTTGGATCGAGTCGAGGCGTGAGCATCGCCGGCGCCCGCGCTGTCAGCGCGCGGACCTTGCCGGCGCAAGGCCGCCGCAGGGGCGAACGGTATAATTTTGCGTTTTGCGTAACTCGTGCGCGCATCCATGCGCGCAACCCATGCGCGCACTTATGCGAATCGTGATTCTCGGACTCAATCATTCGACCGCGCCGCTGCCGCTGCGCGAGCGCGTGGCCGTGCCATCCGATCAGATCCCGGCCACGCTCAAGGCGCTGACCGGCCGCTTCGCGTCGGCGCTGTCGCATGCGGTGGTTCTATCGACCTGCAATCGCACCGAGATCTACGCGGCTACCAGTCTCGACCCGTTGCAGCTACCCGCGCTGAAAGCCGAACTGACGAGCTGGATGGCGTCGCACCACGACGTGGCGCCCGACATCCTGGAGCCGCACTGGTACTGGCATGTCGATGGCGAGAGCGTGCGCCATGCCTGCCGCGTGGCGAGCGGACTCGACTCGATGGTGCTGGGCGAACCGCAGATCCTCGGGCAGGTGAAGGAGGCGGTGCGCGAAGCCGATCTCGTCGGAACGCTGGGCACGCCGCTGCGCCAGGTGTTCGACCGATCGTTCGCGGTCGCCAAGATCGTGCGCAGCACCACCGCGATCGGATCGGCCAGCGTGTCGATGGCCGCGGCCGCGGTGCGTTTGTCCGAGCGCATCTTCGAGCGCGTCTCCGATCAGCACATCGTGTTGATCGGCGCGGGCGAGATGATCGAACTGGTAGCGCGACACTTCGCTGCGAGAAAGCCCGCGAGCATGGCGGTTGCCAATCGCACGCTCGAACGCGGCGAGCAATTGGCCGCGCGTCTTTCGGAAACCGGCGTGGCGGCGCGCTCGATGCTGTTGTCGGAGCTGCCGGTCGAACTGGCGCGCTTCGACATCGTGATCGCATCGACCGCGTCGACCTTGCCGCTGGTGGGCCTGGGTATGGTCGAGCGCGCGTTGAAGGCGCGGCGTCACCGGCCGATGTTCATGGTCGATCTGGGCGTGCCACGCGATATCGAGCCCGAGGTCGGGCGCCTCGACGATGTGTTTCTCTACACCGTCGATGACCTGGGGCACGTGGTCTCGACGGGCATGCAGAAGCGCCGGGAAGCCGCCGAGGCGGCCGAGGCGATCATCGCGCGCGAGGTCGCGCAGTTCATGCGCTGGCTCGAAGGCCGCGAGACCGTGCCCGCAATCCGCGAATTGCACCAGCGCGGCGATGCGTTTCGCGCGATCGAACTCGAACGTGCGCGGCGCAGGCTTGCGAAGGGCGATGATCCGGCGATCGTGATCGAGGCGTTGGCGCAGGGCATCACCAACAAGTTCCTGCACGGGCCCACGCAGTTGCTGCACGAGGCGCCCGACGATCTGCGCGCGCATCTGCTCGAATATCTGCCGCGCCTGTTCGGCAAAGACAAAGAGCCATGAAGCGCATGATGGGAACGCCAGGATGAAGGCAAGCTTGGCATCCAAGCTCGATCAGTTGACCACGCGCCGCGCCGAACTCGAACGCCTGCTCTCGGACCCCGAAGCCACCGCCGATCTCGATCGCTATCGCAGGCTCACGCGCGAGCACTCGGAACTCGGACCCCTGGTCGAAAGCCACGCGCTCTATCAGGCGGCGCTCGCCGACGAGCGCGCGGCCGGCGAATTGCAGGGCGATCCCGAGATGAAGGCATTCGCCGAAGAGGAGCTCGCGGATGCGCGCGCACGCATCGCGGCGCTCGACGTTACGTTGCAACGTCTCCTTCTTCCGAAAGATCCCGACGACGCGAAGCCGATGTTTCTCGAAGTTCGCGCGGGGACCGGCGGCGACGAGTCGGCACTGTTCGCAGGCGACCTGCTGCGCATGTACATGCGCTATGCGGAGCGGCATCGATGGCAGGTCGAGATCGTGTCGTCCTCTCCTGCCGAACTGGGCGGCTACAAGGAAGCGATCGTGCGCATCTCTTCTGGCGCATCAAACAACGCAAGCGCGTCATCCGACGAGCTCGCCCCTTATGCGCGATTGAAATTCGAGTCGGGCGGCCATCGCGTGCAACGCGTGCCGGTGACCGAAACCCAGGGCCGCATCCACACGTCTGCGTGCACGCTCGCCGTGATGCCCGAGGCCGACGACGTGGCCGAGGTCGACATCCGCCCCGACGAAATCCGCATCGACACCTTTCGCGCGTCCGGCGCGGGTGGCCAGCACATCAACAAGACCGACTCTGCCGTTCGCATCACTCACCTGCCGACCGGCATCGTGGTCGAATGCCAGGACGATCGCAGTCAACACAAGAACAAGGCGCAGGCCTTGAAGGTGCTGGCCGCGCGCATCAAGGACAGGCAGACGCGCGAAAGACAGGCGAAGGAAGCCGCGACCCGCAAAAGCCTGATCGGTTCGGGCGATCGATCCGAACGCATCCGGACCTACAATTTTCCGCAAGGGCGCGTCACCGATCACCGCATCAACCTAACGCTATACAAGCTCGAGTTCATCCTTGATGGCGATCTGGATGAATTGACCGATGCGCTGGTCGCCGAGCATCAGACCGAATTGCTGGCCGCGCTTGCCGAGACCTAATCGCGTCCGCCGCGCAGGGCACTGATCGATAGGCGCGAGCGCATCGCGAGCCGCTTTTACGAGGCGCCATTGTTAGTCGCTGAAGCGATCGATGTGGATTCGATTCCACGCCATGAGGCGTTGCTGCTTCTCGCGTCTGCGTCGGCTCGGACGCGCGAGCAGTTGATTGCGCGCTCGACGGAAACGCTCGCCCCTTCGATCGAAGCCGCATTCGTCGCGCTGGTTCAACGACGCATCGAAGGCGAGCCGATCGCCTACCTGCTTGGACGCCGCGAATTCTATGGTCGCGATTTTGTCGTCGATGCGCGCGTCCTGATTCCCAGGCCGGAAACCGAGTTGCTGGTCGACCTGGCGCTTGAATGCATTGCGCGGCGAACGGCGACGACAAGCGACCGGCCGTTGCGGGTATTGGACCTCGGCACCGGTAGCGGGGCGATCGCGATCACGCTCGCCCTCGAGCGCCCATCGATCGACATCACGGCGACCGACGTGTCCGGGGACGCGCTGGAAGTCGCTGCACTGAATGCCCGGCAGTCGGGCGCGACGGTACGTTTCGTGCAGACCGATTGGCTCGCTGCATTCGACGGTATTGAAGATCGTCCGGAGCAATTCGATCTGATCGTGTCGAATCCGCCCTATATCGCGGCGGGCGATCCACACCTGTTCCAAGGCGATCTTCGCCGTGAACCGCGCAGCGCCTTGACCGACGACGCCGATGGCTTGCAAGCGATACGCCGTATCGTCGCCGATTCGATACGCCACCTTCGCGCCAATGCTTGCCTGATGCTGGAACACGGCTACGATCAGGCGGCGCAGGTACGTGAATTGCTGGTCGAATCGGGATTCTGGCAAATCACGTCATCGCGAGACCTCGCGGGGATCGAGCGCGTCACCAAAGGGATACGCAGCGACGCGCAAAGCGATCTGCAAAGCGGCACATCGAGCCCGGGTTGCAAGGCCGAGGCTGAATCAAGCAATGGCGGCGCTGGTTTATAATGACGCACTGCAATTTCAATGCATTACGGTATTTTTGCCAACAATGACTCTCATATCGAAAAGCGGAAGTGAGGACTGCATGACTCGTTCCCTGCTCGCCGGCCTGTTCATGCTTGCGGCACTCGTCGCATGCGGAAAGAGAGAAGACACTTCGGCTTCCATGGAAAAAGCCAAGGCCGATGCAAACATGTCGCTAGAGTCCGCCAAGAGCGCGGTCGGCAACGCGGCTGATGCGGCCAAGCAGCAAGCCCGGGAAGCGGCCGACAAGACCAAGGAAATGGCTGCCAAGGCCAAGGAAGAGGTGAAGGAAGCCGCGGACAAGGTTGCCGACAAGACCAAGGAAATGTCGGACAAGGTCAAGGAAAAGGTCAAACAGTAATTGAATCGCGAGTCCGGCTGCGAATTTGCAGAAGTGACACCGGAATCGAATCTTGTTTGAAACGGTCCATCCGTTTCATTGAATTGCGAAAGGATCGAGCATGAGCAACGAAACGCAAACGGTTCAGGAATTCATCGACCAAACGGTGCGCCGTAATCCGGTCGTTCTGTTCATGAAAGGAACGGCTCAGTTTCCGCAATGCGGTTTCTCGGGTCGCTCGATTCAATTGCTCAAAACCAATGGTGTCAAGAACCTTGTCACCGTCAATGTTCTCGAAGACGACGAAGTTCGACAAGGCGTCAAGGAATATTCGAATTGGCCTACCGTGCCGCAGCTGTATGTCAATGGCGAATTCGTCGGTGGCTCGGATATTCTGGGCGAAATGCACGAGAGCGGCGAACTGAAGAAATTGCTCGAGAAAGCGATTTGAATAGTCGACCCTGAACGTCGAGCATCACAAACAAACAAGCCGGCATTCGCCGGCTTGTTTGTTTTGACACCTCGGATTCATGATGCGCTTGGTGTGCATCAAATCGGCAGCAACCCGATGTTTTCGATGAAGCCCTGCGGCGCCGCGGCGGGTGGCTCCGGGATTGGTTCTGCTTCATCGCTGTACTGCGCCGCGATCTCCTTGATGGTGACTTCGATGCTGAAAAAAGCATCGAGAACAACCGGATCGAAAATCGTGCCGCGGGCCTCTCGCATCAAGTTGGTCGCCACCTCATGCGGGAACGGCTCCTTGTAGCAGCGGCGACTGATGAGCGCATCGTAGATATCGGCTACGGCCATGATTCGGCCGGACAGCGGAATGTCCTGGCCTGCCAGCCCGAGCGGATAGCCGGTACCGTCCCACTTTTCATGGTGGGTAGCGGCAATTTCTCCGGCAACGATCAGAAAATTGTCACCTTCGATTCTTTGCGCACTGCTGAATATGATTTTCCGCCCGAACTCCGCGTGCTGCTTCATCACCTCGAGTTCCGGAGGGGTCAGCTTTCCAGGCTTGAGCAGAATATGGTCAGGGACGCCGACCTTTCCAATGTCGTGCAACGGCGCGGAAATGAACAATAGATCGATATATTCCTTCGTCAATATATTCGGGTACTCGCCAGACCGCTTCAACTGTTGTGCGACCGCCTTGACGTAGTGTTGCGTTCGCTTGATGTGTGCCCCCGTCTCGGGGTCGCGGGTTTCGGCGACCGAAGCCATGGATTCGATCGTGACCTGCCGGGTATTTTCGAGTTGCTTGAGCCAGACATAGGCGCGTCTCTTTTCAATGGCAAAGCGTGCCATGAAAAACATGACGAACAGGGTGACGACCACAACGACGGGCGCGGCCGGTGACACGAACAGGCCGGCGCGAGCAAAAGGCAACACGCCAAACAGAATCAGAGTGCAGATCAGCAGCAGGCTTCCGACAACAGCCGGATAAGCGCCGCCTGCAACAACGAACATCGCGGACATGAGCGCGCCGACCGCAATGCACTGAACGAAGATCGCACTCGCTGCCCATGTCGGCGTCCTGACGAAATCGTCGGTCAGAATATTTTCGGCCATGACCGCCTGGATCTTCAAGCCGGGAAACCGAAGGGCCAAAGCCGTGTTGTGCAAATCGTTCAATCCTGCCACCGACGATCCGATGAACACGATCTTCCCCTTGATATCGGCCTCGCGAAAATTGCCGTTCAATATATCCACGGCGGATATGGCACCGTAAAGTTCCGGCTTCCCGTTGAACCGCAATTTTGCGAAGCCGCTTTCGTCGATCGGAATTCTGTGGGGGCCGACATGAATGAAAAGCCCATCCCCATCCGATTCGATCGAACCCGAAGAGACGCCGAGGGAACGCATCACGGTGGCGAGCGAAAGATTGGCATGTACTACGCCGTCGTATTTGATCAGCAGAGGAAGCCTGCGAAGCACGCCGTCATCGTCGAGCATGGTATTGACAAAGCCGCTGACCTTCGTCTGCGAGGCAATTTCACCGGCGTTCAGCAGTACGCCGGTAGCGGCGTTCAGCGATAGCAAATCGGTTCTTCCTCCAAACTTCAGCCCCGGTTTCTCCAATACATCCGCTTTGTTTACGTGATCGAAGTAAAAATAATTGGATCCGACCACTCCGGCTTGTGCAATTTCGTACCCGAGATAACCGTCGTTGTCCAACAGGCCGGTTGGAACCCCGGTAAACGCGATGTCGACTCCGAAGTCGCGCTTGAACGTCTGCTGGATATTGACTAAAGAGGATCGATCGGGCTCGGAAAAAAGAACATCGAGACCGATGGCGGTGGGCTTCTGGCTCGCGATACGTTGAATCAGCGAAGCCACCCGGTAGCGTGGCCAAGGCCATTGCCCGACGGCGGAAAGACTTACGTCGTCGATGTCGATGACGACAGTGTTCTGCGCGGGTTTTCTCGATGCCGAATATTTGAGAAGGGCGTCGAGAAATACATTGTCCAGTCTGGCGATCGAAATGGATTGCTGGTAACCAAGCAGTCCGATGAGAACTGAAACGGAAAGGCCGATGACAAAGATCGACCATGCGCTCTTGCGCGATAGCTTGTTTGAAATCCCGATGTCGTACATGTTCAATCCTGCCGCTACAGGATCATGACTTCGGCGCGTCTGTTTCTCGGTTCCGGGACGCGCGAGTCGGATGGGATCAGAGGTGCCTTGTCGCCAAAGAACTGGACCTCGACGTGGTCCAGGCTCGGGTCATTTTTCTTGAGTAGGTTGGCGATTGTTTTAGCGCGGTCTGCTGACAATGCGAAATTGCGCTTTTCCGAACCTGTCGCATCCGCGTGCCCGAAGATGGTGATTTCCGTGGGCTTGCGCTCTCGTATGGCATCGAACAATTCAGGAAGCTGCGCCTTCGATTCTTCGGTAAGAACGGTTTTATCCAACAGGAAATGCAGGATAAAACTTTTGGGTTTGGGAGGCTGTGCCTTGAGTAATCGGCTGTACTCCTTGGCGACCAATTCGCGCCCCATCAGATTGACTGCGGACGGCCGTGAGTGCCCTCCTTCGACCGTCGCGAAACTGTAGGCTTCATCGATTTTTTGCGAGCCCACGGCTGTCGTCACAGACACTGCTCCGACGTTGCCGTCTTCATCGGGCATCAGGACTACAGTGGTTCTCTGGGTCGGGGCGGGCGGTGTCGCGCAGCCTCCGACGCAAATGCCGGCAACCAGGGCGAGGATGGCTGCCAGCCTTGTTGCCCGTGACCGTGACATTGCCGGCCCTATTCCGCTTTGATGATGAAGCGCGTACCCCGAACTCCAACCGTGGCCGTGGGCGTATTCACCTTGACCGACTCCGGAGACAGCTTGCCTATCTTTCCTGAAGAATAGATCGCCGTTCCTTTTGCCAGATAAAGTGAAAATGCATATCTGGATTCTTTCGGCTCGAAAACATAATCGCGTATCTGGATTTCCGTCGACGATCCCACCGTCAGTAGTGTTCCGTCCTTAAAGACGATACCTCCTGAAGCGTCCGAATCCGAGACCACTTTGTCGGACGTGAACAGAGTCATTCCGGATGCCGCGGCCAAGGTCGCGTCGTTCCGCACGATCTTGATGCCGCCGGAGACGTTCTTGAAGATCGCAACGTGCTCATCCTGGCCGAGTGCTGGATTGGCAAGGCAGAACATGGCAATAAGCCAGGCAAATACTGTAAGTCTCATCGTAGCGCCTCGTCGTTGAGTGGCGGAGACATGGTCAGAGTGTCGCCACCTCGGCGCATCCTCAAGACTGGATGTACCGGATAGCGCGACCGCTGGGTGTGGTGGATAGATGTATAACGGCCGGCGCCGCCGAAACTTGAGATCGACGGCCCGGTTTCCGGTGCGCCGGCATAGGCCATCGTCCGCCGCACAAATCGCGGTCTTCGAGGAGTTCGAAATGAACCAGCGCGAACCGCGCGCCTGGCACAGGCTGCAACAGACCGGCCATATAGCAATGACTGTCGACCTCTTTTACATTTAGGGCCCGGGCAGCTCGGCCCCGAATGGCTAACTCACTAAAAGCGCACAAAAGTAATTCACGGGCACGCGTGGCGATGTCCCAGATTCTGTTGAACGCATGATCTGAAGGTGGCGGTTCCTTTCGCCTGCATGTGAACATGCAGGTGCCTAGCCAGCAAAGAAAGGAACCACCGAAATGAAGTCTCTCACGAAGCCCGCGCT
>JBBQCA010000084.1:0-12497 GCA_038318315.1 Burkholderiales bacterium
TTGACGTCGATGCGGGTTGAAGTCGCTCGCGAGGCCGAGTCCGCAGGCAAGCCCGAAGCGGCGCCCTGCGCCGCCGTGTATCGCGAAGAACGTTCGCTGCGGACTGCCTCGCGCCTTGCCGCTTCGTCGCGAATCTGATCGTGCAGCTTGCGCAACGCATCGATCGCGCCGAAGTCGAGATAGCGGCGATAGACGAACGGTTTGACGAGCTCGAAGAGCGCGCCGTCGGCATCCGCATTCGCATCCGCATCGATCGATGCTGCCGCGAATACCCGCGGCGAAACGACGCGTGCCTTGATCCACGCGAAACGCTCCCAGTCGCGCGCGCTGGCGATCAGATAGCGCTCGAGCATCGCGAAGTGCGTGACCAGGGGTCCGGAGTCGCCATCCGGTCGCAGGCGCATGTCGACGCGAAACACGAAGCCGTCGGCGGTGACTTCGGCGAGTGCGGCGATCAGCCTCCTTCCCAGCCGCGTGAAGAATTCTTCGTTGGAGATGATGCGTAAGGGAGCCGGCGCCGGATCGCCCGCGCCCGCGTGCCCATCCAACCGACCTGTGGTCTCGCCGTCTTCGCGATAGACGAAGATCAGATCGATGTCGGAGGACACGTTGAGCTCGCCGCCACCGAGCTTGCCCATGCCGATCACGACCAGGTCCTGAGGCTGGTTGCTGGCACGACCGCAAGGCACGCCGTGACGCGCGGCCAGCTCGCGCGAGAGAAATACCAGGGCTTCGCCGATCGCCACCTCGGCGAGCGCGGTGGTCGCCTCCATCACTTCGGCGAGATCGGCGCGACCGTCGAGGTCGCGGTCGATCAGCGCGGCCAGGGTTCTCGCGCGCAGATGCCGCAGGCCCGCGAACAGATGCGCTTCGTCGCGCCATGCTTCGCCGCGCTCGATCGCGAGCCGGTCTTCGATGGCGCCGCGGTCAACGCGCGACGCGGCGAGGCGTTCGATCTCCACGGCCCAGGTCGGCCTCGCGTGGGCGAGTCGCATGCGCCAACGCGAAGACTGGCTCGACACGGGGACGAACGCGGGCACGGTTGAAGGAACAGGCGCGAGGACCACAGGAGAATCGGACATCTCGAAGGATTGCCAAGTACTGGCGGCGGTGATTACGCAGTTAAAATGTCAGGGCAGAGCCGATCCGCGCTCTGTCAGTCGAGGGCGCCGTCCGCGGTCCGTTCGCAGTATCCCATTGGCACGGCCCGAGGTTTCACAACATGCGTGATCGCGATAGCCCCGCCGAGGTTGGCGCGAACGCACTCCCCCCCGGCGAACGCGAGCACGGTCACGTGTCTTCGTTCACGTCTTCGCCGGTGTGGTCGGGGCCCGCGCGCTGGGGTTCATGGATCGCACACCATCTGGGCCAGATCGCCAACGCGTTCGCGATCATCGTCCTGGTCGCGTGGTTCATTTTCGCCGCGCTGATCCTGACCCTGCGATACGTGGTGCTGCCGCACGTCGACGACTATCGCGAGGCGATCGAAAACCTCGCGACTCGCGCCGTCGGCGAGTCGGTGAAGATCGGCGCGATCGACGCGTCGTGGCGCGGCCTGCGGCCCACGCTCGCGTTGCGCGACGTGCGCGTGGTCGACCGCGACGGGAAGAACGCGCTCGAACTGCCGACGATCCGTGCGACCTTGTCGTGGGACACGCTGGTCGTGATGGACCTGCGGCTCGCGTTGCTCGAGATCGACGGCCCCGAACTCGCGGTGCGTCGCGACGCCGATGGCCAACTGTTCGTCGCCGGCTATCCGATCAAGAAGAAGGCCGCGCCCGACAACCGCGCGGCCGAATGGATCCTTGCGCAAAACGAGATTCGCATCCGCCACGCACACGTCACCTGGCGCGACGAGATGCCGAAGGCGGCGACGCCTGGTCCGACGACACCGGCCCCGCCAGCGGCGACCGCGACTCCCGCAGTGACGGACGCCGCGGTAGCGGCACCGAACCAAGGACCCGACGCGACCGCGCCTGAACTCGCGTTGTCGAACGTCGATTTCGCGCTGGTGCGATCGGGGTGGCGGCACCGTTTCGCGCTGCGCGCCTCGCCGCCTGCGACGCTAGCTGCGCCGATCGACATTCGCGCAGTCGTCGACCACCCGCTGTTCGCGAGCCGGCTTGCCGAACCGTCGACCTGGCACGGCGAGCTCTACGCGAATGTCGGCAGCGGCGATCTGACCGCATGGCGCGCCTGGCTGCCGCTACCCGCCGGAGTTGAAAGTGGCCGCGGCCGCGTGCGCGCCTGGGTGCGATTCGCGAGCGAAAGCGACCCCGCGGGTTCGTTCGCGAGGTCGTTCGCACCGCGTCTCGCAGGAAGCGACGATCACAAGGACCGGTCCGTCCCATCGGCGCTCGATCGCCTCGCCGACGTGACCACCGACCTGGCGCTCGACGATGTCGCGGTCCATTGGGGCGCGGCCGAGCCGGGTTCGGTCAATCACCTCGCGCTCGCGGCGATCGATGGCCGCATCGCCGCGTCGCAGACCGCGCATACGCAGAAGCTGGCCGCGCGAAAGCTCGCGCTGCGTCCGCAAAGCGGCGCGATGCTGGCAGCGACCGACCTCGAAATCGAACGCAAGCTCGGCGACAGGAAGGACGACGAGTCGGGAACCGCGCGCGTCAGCGCGGTCGACATCGGAACGGTGATCGGTCTGGTGCCCGCATCGGCAATGCCGGCGAGCGTGGCCGAGAAGCTCGCGGCCTTGCGACCGCGCGGCGCACTCGATCAGATCGCATTCAAGTGGAACGGCGCGATCGCCGCGCCGACAGGCTTTCGATTCGACGCGCGCTTCGCCGGGCTCGCGATGGCACCGCAGGCGCCGACGCCCGAAGCGATCAAGGCGGCGACGGGTGGAATCGTCGGTCCCAATGGGCTCGTGAAAAAACCGCGCCCACCGTTCGGCCAGCCGGGCTTCGAGAATCTTGCAGGAACCTTGAACGCGACCCGCGTGACCGAGAGCGGCGGACCGAGCACGCATCTCGCCATCAATCTGCGATCGGCCGATGCGTCGCTGATCGCGCCCGGCCTCTTCGACGATCCCCTGCTCAAGCTCGCGCGCCTGGACGCGGACGTCGGCGTGCAGATCAAGGGCAGCGACATCGAAGTCCGCGTTCAGAAGGCTGCAGCCGAGAACCCCGACCTCGCGGCGACCGCCGAGCTGACGTTTCGCCGCGGGCCGCACAGCGGCAGCGAAGCCAGGGGATGGATCGATCTCGACGCGCGCTTCCTGCGCGCCAATGTCGCACGCGTCCCGCGCTACCTGCCCAACATCATCAGCGAGAAGGCGCGCGCGTATCTGGCGAAGTCGCTGGTGTCGGGCAAGGTAACCGAGGGGAGCTTGCGCATGCACGGCGCGCTGGAAAAACTCGATCTGCGCGCGCAGCCCGATGCACTTGCGAAACCCAATCCGATCCCGATCGCCAGCGCGCTCGTGACCGTGCGCGATGCATCGACCACGAATGCAGGTGCGCGTGCCGCGAACAATCCGAACGTGCCCGTCCCCAGCGACGAGAACGTGTTCCACGCGCTCATCAAGGTGCAGGGCGCGACATTTCTTTACGGACCCGCGAAGAGCGCCGAAGAGGTTGCGGCGTCTCCCAGTCACGACCCGAAAATGCCCGCGGTGGCTGCTGTTGCCTGGCCGGCCTTCGAGGACGTGGATGCCGATGTCGTATTCGACCGTGCGCGCATGACGGTCAACGCGCGTTCGGCACGCGTCTATGGCTACAAGCTCACCGACGTGAAGGCCGAACTGCCGGCGCTGGCCGACCCCGAGCACGTGCTGCGCGTCGTCGGGAAAGGCAACGGGCCCTTGCAGGACCTGGTGCGTTTCGTCAACGCGAGCCCGGTCGCGCAATGGACCCGGCACTTCACCGACAGCTCGCAGGGAACCGGCAATGCCGTGCTCGCGCTCGCGCTCGACCTGCCGCTCACGCATGCGCGCGACGCCGAGGTCGCCGGCAGCATTCAATTGGCGGGCAACGATCTTGCCGTGAACGCGCTCGCGCCGCCGCTGACGCGATTGAACGGCCGCGTCGACTTCACCGACAAGGGGCTGACGATCGCGGGCGTGACCGGCCAGGCTCTGGGCGGTCCGATCCGTATCGATGCGGCCACCCGCAGCGACGGCTACATCGACCTCAATGCCGAAGGCACGCTGGAAGCGCGCACGCTGCGCGCCTCCGCTGCTGGAGGTGACGCGAAGGATGTCATAAAGGATGCCGCGAAGGACAGCACCAAGGACGCGGCCAGGGAGGTCATCACGACGCCCACCGCGATGCTGATCCCGCGCATTGCCCAACGCCTCGACGGCAGTGCGCGCTATACGGTCTCCTTGCGCCTGCGCAGCAAGCGTCTCGCCGAGGCAGTGGGCAGTGCGGCCGCGACGACGCCCGGCAAGCCCGACGTCGTGATCGAATCGAATCTTGCGGGACTCACAATCGACTTGCCCGCGCCACTTGCGAAATCGGCGGCCGAGTCCTGGCCGCTGCGTATCGAGATGACGCGCAGCGCCACCGGCGGGTCGACCCACCCCGCGATGAACCTCGCGGCGAACGCCAACGCGATCGACAGCGAAGACATTCGCGTCGCACTTGCCGGCAAGGTCAACGCCAGCATTTCGCGACGGCGCAACCCGCAAGGCCAGTTCGTCGTCACGCGCGCCGCGTATGCGGTGGGCGACGAAGCGATCGCGGCCGATGGCCCGCCTTCGGTTCGCGTCGATCTGCCCAGCCTCGACCTGGATGCGTGGCGCGACGCGATCAAGCAGATCGGCCTGCCGAGGCCCGCATCGCCCGAGCAGGCCGCGTCAATCAAAGTCGACAACCTGATTCCCGAACGCGTCAATCTCAAGACCCGGAAACTGCATGTCGCCGGACGCGACTTCGACAACGTGTCGTTCGACGCGCAGCATGTCGCAACCGGCTGGCAGGGCAACGTCGTCGCCGACCAGATCGCCGGCAAGCTTTCGTACATCGATGTCTCGGACAAGGCGCCCACCAAGAGCGGCTTCACTTCGGCCGCATCGAGCCGCCTGGTTGCGCGCCTCGCCCGGCTCACGATCCCCAAATCCGATTCGGGCAGCGCGCAGGTCGAGAGCGCGCTCGATGCCAGCAAGCAGAAGGACTTCCCCGCGATCGATCTGGTCGCCGATCGTTTCGAACTGCGCGGCCGCGCGCTGGGCCGCCTCGAAGTCGTGGCTGAAAACGTGGGGCGCGGCGATACGCGCGAATGGCAACTCGAGAAGCTCGGCCTGACCACGCCCGAAGCCAGCTTCACCGCGAAAGGCGTGTGGGGACACGCGGGCAGCAGCGAGAACACCAAGCTCGATTTCAATCTCGAGTCCTCGGACGTGGGCGCCCTGCTCGATCGATTCGGAGTCGTCAAGACCGTCAAGAACGGCACCGCAAAAATGTCGGGCAATGTCGGCTGGAACGGGGGACCGACCGCTATCGATTTCGCGACCATGACCGGGCGCCTGAAACTCGAAGCCGACAAGGGCCAGTTCCTGAAAGCCGATCCGGGCATCGCCAAGCTGCTGGGCGTGCTGAGCCTGCAGAGCCTGCCGCGACGCTTCCTGCTCGACTTCTCCGATGTGTTCGAAAAAGGTTTCGCGTTCGACACGATACGTGCCGATGCGACCGTTGCGCAGGGCGTAGTCAGCACCGACGACTTCAAGATGATGGGCGTGCAGGCCACCGTGTTGATGTCTGGCAGCGCCGATCTCGAACGCGAGACCCAGAACCTGCACGTGCTGGTGTTGCCGGAAATCAATGCGGGCGCGGCCTCGCTCGGCTATGCGCTGATCAACCCGGCCGTCGGGCTGGCAACCTTCGTCGCGCAGTACCTGTTCAAGGACCCGATCGCGCGCGCCCTGTCGCTCGAATACAATGTCACCGGTCCGTGGGTCAAGCCGAACGTGACCAAGATCGACCACGCCGGTAATGAAACACCGGTCGTGCCGCGCGAATCGAATGCGGCGCGCGATGCCGACGATGCACGCACCCCGGCATCGACACCGGCCCCGCATTGAACGCGTAGATGACCGAATCCTTCGCCTCCCGTCACCTTCATATTGCCGCGATCCAGATGGTTTCCGGCGCCTCGGTCGCCGCCAACCTCGAGACCGCGGGCCGCTTGCTCGCCGAGGCGGCCGAGGCAGGCGCCGAGTTGATCGCATTGCCCGAGTACTTCTGCCTGATGGGCATGAAGGACACCGACAAGGTCGCAGCGCGCGAGCGCGCGGGTCACGGGCCTATCCAGGACTTTCTCGCGAACGCGGCGAAGCGGTATCGCATCTGGCTGGTCGGCGGCACGCTGCCGATCGAAGTCGCCGCTGGCGACACCGGTCATGCGGTGGAGAAAATTCGCAATACCACCTTCGTGTACGCGCCCGACGGATCGGTCGCGGCGCGCTACGACAAGATCCACCTGTTCGGCTTCACCAAGGGCGCCGAGCACTACGACGAGGCGCGCACCATAGCCGCGGGCGCCGAAGCGGTCGCGTTCAACGCGACGCTGGGCGACCAGCCGATCCGCGTCGGGTTGTCGATCTGCTACGACTTGCGCTTTCCCGAGCTCTATCGAAGTTTCAGCAGAGGCCCATCCGCAAACGAAGACCATCCGGACTTGATGATCGTGCCTTCCGCCTTCACATACACCACGGGCTCGGCGCATTGGGAGATCCTGTTGCGCGCTCGCGCGATCGAGAACCAGTGCTACGTGCTCGCTCCCGCGCAGGGCGGCCGTCACGAAAACGGCCGCAGGACCTGGGGTCACAGCATGCTGGTCGATCCATGGGGAAAGATCGTGGCCGAACGCGCCGAAGGCGAAGGCGTGGTGATCGGTGCGATCGACCCCGCGCGCCTGGCTGAGGTACGCGAGAATCTGCCCGCGTTGAAGCACCGCGTTTTGTAGTACCCGCCGTCACCCCCCGACTCCGAGGGAATGACGATCTTGCAATGAACGGACCTGCCTCTTCATGAATCTGATCGAACCGCAACTCGCCGCACTGGCCACCGCCAGGGAATTGTTTCTCGGCCGCTATGGCCTGACCGAGCTCGATGTGTCGGCCGCGCTCGCGGAGATCTTCCGGCATCGCGTGGACTATGCCGATCTCTATTTCCAGT
This sequence comes from Burkholderiales bacterium, assembly GCA_038318315.1. Taxonomy (GTDB): domain Bacteria; phylum Pseudomonadota; class Gammaproteobacteria; order Burkholderiales; family Burkholderiaceae_D; genus CAHJXF01. The sequence goes on from JBBQCA010000084.1 coordinate 7,134, forward strand.
ACGCGCGCTCGGAGTCGTGGAGCCTCGAGGAAGGCATCGTCAAGTCGGGCAGCTTCGATATCGAAGAGGGGGTCGGCGTACGCGCAGTCACGGGCGACAAGCAGGCCTTCTCGTATTCCGACGACATCAGTCGCGAAGCCTTGATGGCCGCGGCGCGCGCAACGCGCGGCATCGCACGCAGCGGCGCAGGACGAGTGCGGGTGGGCGGCAAGGCGTCGACGTCGCGCGCCGCGTCGGCCACCTCGTCGACCGCCCTCTCCATGCGCTCCGTGCTCTATGCGCCGCTCGATCCGCTGGCCTCGATGGACCCGGTCGAAAAGATCGCGCTGCTCGAACGACTCGAACGCCTGGCGCGCGCACGCGATCCGCGCGTGACGCACGTGATGGCCAATCTCGCGGGCACCTACGAAGTCATGATGGTCGCGGCCTCGTCGCGCTTCGGCAGCAGCTTGGGCGGCAATGCGCATCGCGAAATTCTGGCTGCCGACGTGCGTCCGCTGGTGCGCCTGTCGGTGACCGTGATGGCCGAGCAGGACGGCCGGCGCGAGCAAGGCTATGCGGGTGGCGGCGGACGCTTCGGCTACGGGTACTTCGATGACGCGATGCTGCAGGCCTATGCAGACGAAGCGGTCGATCAGGCGCTGGTGAATCTCGACGCGCGCGCGGCGCCGGCGGGTCCGATGACGGTCGTGCTCGGCCCGGGCTGGCCGGGCGTGCTGCTGCATGAAGCGATCGGCCACGGCCTCGAGGGTGACTTCAATCGCAAGGGCTCGTCGGCATTCTCGGGACGCATCGGCGAAAGAGTCGCCGCGCCCGGCGTCACGATCGTGGACGACGGCACGTTGACCGACCGTCGCGGCTCGCTGAACGTCGACGACGAGGGCAACGCCACTCAGTGCACGGTGCTGATCGAGGATGGCATCCTCAAGGGCTACATGCAGGACAGCCTGAACGCGCGACTGATGAAGACCGGGATGACCGGCAACGGTCGTCGCGAGTCGTATGCGAGCCTGCCGATGCCGCGCATGACCAACACCTACATGCTCAACGGCACGCGCGATCCGAAGGAGATCATCGCGTCGGTCAAGGACGGTCTCTATGCGGTCAACTTCGGCGGCGGGCAGGTCGACATCACCAACGGCAAGTTCGTGTTCTCTGCAACCGAGGCGTATCGCATCGAGAACGGCAAGGTGACCTATCCGGTCAAGGGCGCGACCCTGATCGGCAACGGGCCCGACGCGTTGACGCGCGTGTCCATGATCGGCAACGACATGGCGCTCGATGCCGGTGTCGGGGTATGCGGCAAGGAAGGCCAGAGCGTGCCGGTCGGGGTGGGGCAGCCGACCATGCGCATCGATGGAATCACGGTGGGTGGGACCGGCTGATGCAGGGTCGCACGCCGGTTCACGATCCTCGCTGATCCGGACCGCGACAGGGCGCTTTCGTCGATGCGCTTCCATCCTCTCGGTATCGGTTCGAGCGCGACCTCCGGCGCGCTGAAGCACCTGGCCCGTCGCACGCGCCGATCGAGCGCGCGACCCACGGTTGCCGCGCATGAGCGCGACCTTCGCGTCGATTTCTTTCGCGGCCTCGCCCTGTGGTTCATCTTCCTCGACCACGTTCCATCGAACTCGGTCGGCCAGATCACGCTGCGCAATCTGGGCTTCTCGGATGCGACCGAGATCTTCGTCTTCCTCTCGGGCTTTTCGGCGGCGATCGCCTACGGTCGCTCGGAACAGAAGCTCGGCTTCGTCTACATGACGGCGCATGCATGGCGGCGCTGCTGGCAACTCTATGTCGCGCACCTGATCCTGTTCGTGTTCTACACCGCGCAGATCGCGTGGCTGGCGGCGCGGTTCTCGAACCCGATGTATGTCGAGGAGCTCAACATCACGCGCTTTCTCGACGCGCCGCACATCGCGCTGGTCGAAGCGCTGACCTTGCGATTTCGCCCGGCCAACCTCGACATCCTGCCGCTCTACATCGTGCTGCTGTTCGTGTTTCCGTTCGCGCAGCGCGCATTGCGCGTCGCGCCGATCGCGGTGCTCGCGGCCTCGATCGCGCTCTATCTGGCCGCGCGCTTTCGCGGTTGGAACTTCCCGACCTCGGTGGAAGATACCGGCTGGTATTTCAATCCGTTCGCGTGGCAGCTGCTGTTCTTGATCGGGGCGCTGTGCGCGATCGCCCCGGACGCCTGGCGACGCGTGATGCGATGGCGCGCGTGGCTCGGCGTGCTCGCCGCGATCTACCTCGTCGGCTCAGCGGGCATCGTCGGCAGTTGGCAGATCCGAAGCGCGGGCGACCTGTTGGCCGACGTCATGCCGCTATCGTGGTCCGAGTGGATTTATCCGGTGGACAAGACCAATCTCGACGTGCTCCGTCTGTTCCACTTTCTCGCGATGGCCTATCTGGTCGCGCATTTCGTGCGGCCCGAGGCGCGTTTTCTGAGGAGCGCGTGGGCGCGCCCACTGATCGCATGCGGCCGTCAGTCGCTCTATGTCTTTTGTCTGGGCATCTTTCTTTCGTTCGCGGCCCATTTCGTGCTTGTTGAGTTCAATGCACGTCTGCCCGCGCAGATCGGTGTGAGCGTCGCCGGCATCGCGGCCATGACGGCGCTCGCCATGCTGATGAACTGGTACCGGGCGCGGGAGGCAGCCGGCAGCCGGCCACACACGACGCGCGCCACCAGCAATGGATGAAAATCACAGATCACGACGATGACCAAACGCGACCTCGATCAACAGAATTTGTCGGTCTCTGACAAGAGCCGGCGGCCGTCGTGGACTTCGGTCGCGCGTCGCGCCGCGATCACGCTGACCGCTTCGGCGCTGGCCGTGTGCGCGATCACGGTGGCCGACGCGTCGCACGCCGCTCCGCCCGCCTCCGTGTCCAGGGACTCGCAGCGCGCGCAGGACACGATGCCCGCCCAATGCAAGGTTCCCGACGACACGGCTTTCATCGCAGCGCCCCTGCCGCGTCTTGCGCGACGGCTCAAGTCGCCGGATTCACTCACCAGCGCGCTCACCATCGTCGTGATCGGCTCGGGCTCGGCTGCGGGCAGCGGAACCAGTGCGAAGGATGCGGCCTTTCCGTATCGTCTCGAAACGCGCTTCGCCAGGACGTTCGCGAGACCGAAGATGCGGCTGGTCGTGCTCGCGGAAATGGGCCAGACCGCGCCCGCGATGTTCGATCGGATCGCACGCGAGGTCGTCCCGCTGCGGCCTGCCCTGGTGGTCTGGCAGACCGGCTCGGCCGACGCGGTGCGCGGCATTGCGCCGATTGAATTCGGGAGCGCCGTCGAGCGCGGCATCGGCCTGCTGCACGACAAGGGCAGCGACGTGCTGCTGATCGACAGCCAATTCAGCCCGCGCGCGTCGCTGCTCGTGAACACCGACGCCTATCGCGATGCGGTGCGCTGGAATGCACGTCGCTTCGACGTGCCGCTCTTCAAACGCTACGACACCATGCACTACTGGTGGTCCAACGAAATCTTCGACCTGGACGCGGAGCAGAAAGCGAATCAACTCGAAACCGCCGACCGCATCCACGATTGCGTCGCTGCATTGCTGGTGCGCCTGATCGTGCGCGGCGTGGGCACGGCATCGACGGTCGCGAAGCCATGAGACTGCGTCAGCGGACGTTCCTGCATGCGGTGGCGCTGGTGATCGCGTCACTTTCCGGAGCGGGCCATGCGGCGGGCTCCGACGACAGGGTGCCGGCGCAGGACGTCTGTTCGGCGCCCGCGGAGTCGGGCGGATTCATCGCCGCCCTGCCGAAGACGCGCGCATTGCTCGCGTCCGGGCGCGCGCTGAAAATCGTCGCGCTCGGCTCGTCGTCGACCGCGGGCGCGGGCGCGAGCGCGTCGCGATTCAACTATCCATCGCGTCTTGCGGCCGAGCTCGCGAGGCGCGATCCGCAAGCGCAGATCGAAATCCTCAACCTGGGCATCAACGGCGAGGACGCGCAGGAAAACCTGGCGCGGCTCGACCAGGACGTGATCGACGCTCGTCCCGATCTCGTGATCTGGCAGACGGGGACCAACGCGATCCTGCGCGAGGTCGATGTCGAGGGCTTCGATCGTTCCGTCCAGCAAGGCATCGATCGCATGCGGCAGGCCGGCATCGAGATCGTGTTGATGGACCCGCAGTACGCGCCTCGCGTGAACCAGGTCCCCGAACATCGGCGGACGATCCAGCAACTCGATGCGATCGGCAAGCGCAATCGTGTGCCGGTGTTTCATCGCTATGCGGTGATGAAATACTGGGCCGAGGCGCAGTCGGCTCATTACGTCCACATGATCTCGGCAGATGGCCTGCACATGAACGACACCAGCTACGGCTGCGTGGCGGAACGCCTCGCCGACGCGATCGCCGACGTGCGCGAGCCCGCAAGCGGCGCGCCATCGATACACGCGGGGGTGCTCGATCGCCGGCAATGAGAGATCATGCGCGCGCGGCGGCATGAGTGCGGATCGAGACGATCGGGAGGTTTCGCACGAGGCTCGCCACGACAACCATGAGGCCGAAGGAGACCGCGCGCATGAGCAAGAAGAAAAAGCCGATCACGATCGAAGACCTGTGGGCCATGAAGCGCTTCGGCGCCGCTTCGCTGTCGCCCGACGGGCGCTGGGCGTGCGTCGCCGTCAGTTCGTATTCGATGACCGGCAACGACAGCAGTTCGCATCTCTGGCTGCTTGCCACCGACGGCAGCGTGCAGCGACAACTGACGCGCGCGCAAAAGGACAGCGACCCTCAGTGGTCGCCCGACGGCCGCTGGATCGCCTTCTCGTCCAAGCGTACCAAGCCCGACAACAGCGGGCTGGAAGACGAAGCGCAGCTCTACCTGATCGCGGCCGACGGCGGCGAAGCGATGCGCATCACCGATCTCCCGACCGGCGTCTCCGACTTGCGCTGGTTCCACGACAGCAGGCGCATCGCGTTCGTGTCGTGGGTGTGGCCGGAAGAAACGACCGTCAAGGCGCAAGCCAAGCGCGCCAAGGCCGAACGCGAAGACAAGGTCAAGGCCTACGTGATCGAAGCGAACCACTACCGCTACTGGGATCACTGGTTCCTGCGCGGCCGGCGCGCGCACCTCCACATGGCGACGCTCTCGCGCGACGAACTCGAAGCGGGGGCGCCCGCCGACGTCGACGTGCGCGACCTGTTCGCGGGCACCGACTTCCATCTGCCGCCGCAGGACCCCGATGCCACGTTCTTCGACATCAGCCCCGACGGCGACGAGATCGCGTTCACGCACGACTTCGATCCCGATCCGCGCGCGCCGGCGTTCACCGACATCGTGCTGATGGACGTGAAGAAGGGCCGCTGGCACTCGCCCACGCGCACCAGCGGCCGCTCCGAAGAG
>JBBQCA010000085.1:0-12495 GCA_038318315.1 Burkholderiales bacterium
GCCGCGGTTGACCCACACGAAATGCGACGCCATGCCGCGCACGCGTTCGTCGTAGGCGCGCGCGAAGTCGCCCACGCCCGGCCGCTCGACCTTGATGACGCGTGCGCCGAGGTCGGCGAGCTGGCGCGTCGCGAACGGTGCTGCGATCGCGTGTTCGAGCGAGACGACGGTGATGTCGGACAGAGGTAGGGTCATGGTCAGAAGGAGCGGGGAAGGCCAAGCACATGCTCGGCCACGTACGAAAGAATCAGGTTCGTCGAGATCGGTGCTACCTGATAGAGCCGCGTCTCGCGGAACTTGCGCTCGACGTCGTACTCGGCCGCAAAGCCGAAACCGCCGTGAGTCTGCAGGCACACGTTCGCCGCTTCGAACGAGGCTTTCGCCGCCAGGTACTTCGCCATGTTCGCCTCGGCGCCGCAGGGCCTGCCGGCATCGAACAACTCACACGCCTTGAAACGCATCAGGTTCGCCGCTTCGAGCTCGATGTAGTTTTCGGCGATCGGAAACTGCACGCCCTGGTTCCTGCCGATCGGTCGGTCGAACACGATCCGCTCGTTGGCATAGCGGCGCGCCTTCTCGACGAACCACCAGCCGTCGCCGATGCATTCGGCCGCGATCAGGGTGCGCTCGGCGTTGAGGCCGTCGAGGATGTAGCGAAAGCCCTTGCTTTCCTCTCCGATCAGATTCACCGCGGGAATCTCGAGCTCGTCGAAGAAGACCTCGTTGGTTTCGTGATTGACCATGTTAGCGATGGGCCGCACCGTCATGCCACGCCCGATCGCGGCATGCAGATCGACCAGGAAGATCGACATGCCGTCGGCCTTCTTCTTCACGTCCGCGAGCGGCGTGGTGCGCGCGAGCAGGATCATCAGGTCGGAATGCTGGATGCGCGAGATCCACACCTTCTGGCCGCTGATGACATAACGGTCGCCCTTCTTCAACGCGATGGTCTTGAGTTGCGTCGTGTCGGTGCCGGTGGTGGGCTCGGTGACGGCCATCGTTTGCAATCGCAGTTCACCCGATGCGATGCGCGGCAGATAAGTGCGCTTCTGTTCTTCGGAGCCATGGCGCAGCAGCGTGCCCATGTTGTACATCTGGCCGTGGCACGCGCCCGCGTTGCCGCCCGAGCGGTTGATCTCTTCCATGATCACCGAGGCCTCGGCGAGACCCAAGCCCGAGCCGCCGTATTCGGTGGGAATCAGCGCGGCGAGCCAACCGGCCTGCGTCAACGCATCGACGAATTCTTCGGGATAGCCGCGCGCCGCGTCGACCTTCTGCCAGTAGGCGGAATCGAAACGTCCGGTCAATCCGCGCAACGCCTCGCGCATGTCCTGATGGTGATCGGGATGCGGGAGTTCGTTCTTCATCGTGAAGCTTTCTGATCCGGATCGGCGAGCCCGCGGCCGCCTTGATGGTGCGGCGCCGTCCATGTTACGCGGCCCGGAGATGGCGCCTTAGAGTTGCGGCGCAAGCATAGTCATCTACGCGGGAATGGTACGCGGCAGGCGAATCGTGAAAACCGTGGCTTCGGCCGAGGATGTCACGTCGATCGTGCCGTGATGGCCGAGCACGATCTCGCGGACGATGAAAAGGCCCAGCCCGAGGCTGGTCTTTTGACGCTTGCTCAGATCGGACGTCGGAGTTGGCACCTGGGCCAGCGGCTCGAAGATCACTCGCAGTGCATCGGGCGGAATCGGATCCCCGGAGTTCGCGATCGTCAGGACGACGGCGCCCTCTTCGCCGTAGGCACTCAGCCGTATCGGCGTGTCTTCTCCGCCGTGTTGGACGGCGTTGTTGAGCAGGTTCGAAAGCACCTGCTGCATCCTCGACACGTCGCCCCGGATAAATAGATCGCCGGACAGGTGCCGCACGACCTACCGCTCCGGGTAATTCGTCCTGACGGCCTCGATCTCCTCTTTGCAGAGCTGTCCCAGGTCGAAGTCGGATCGCTCGATCGGTATTCCACGGCCCAGTCGGCTTCTCGTGAACATCAGCAGATCTGTGATCAGATGGCTCATGACGTTCGAAGCACGCCGGACCCGCGTCGCCATCTTCAGCCGGGCTGCCTCGGACATGACGGTCGCATTGAGCATATGACTCGCCATCTCGATGCTCTGGAGCGGGCTTCGCAGGTCATGCCCGAGCACGGCTAGGAACATGTCGCGGGACGCATCGACCTCGCGCGAATAAATCTGGACCGATTCGCCCAGCGCCTGGTCGATCGCTTCGTTGAAGCGAGCGATCTCTTCGATCGCGGGCACAATGCTCTGTGTGGCCTCGGAGCGGCGCCAGAGCGCCAGGACGCTGGACCTCAGGGCGCGGAACTCGCTCACCAACTGCTCGACGCCAAAAGCCTTCCACATGCCTGAGCGCGCCATGTGCGGCTGCGATGGTCTCCGATGCGGCGGAAGCCAGTTCTGCTTGTCTGGATTTACTTGATCGCTCGATTTCGGTCTGGCTCGTCTGCATGTCCTTCACGATGGCCATGAGGATCTCGCGGCTGTGGTTGCGCAGCGCGAGGTCCGACATCGATGTTGCCGCGGGGAGAAGCGTGCGAGCGAATGCCTCCCACTCGGCGACGATCGCGTCCAGGTTGGCTTGAATGAACGTGTGGAATTTCATGGATTCACGATGTGTATCGGCGCGGGTGCAAAAGACGCGAGGCGACGATGACGTCGCCAGTCGCGGCACAGGTCGCAAATTGGAGAGCGGCCTTGCCCCGAAGCCGGCTCGCGATGGTCAGCAAGTCAATGCACTCGTATCGCAGTTAATGCGAGCGATAAACACCCATCGGCAGCACAGCTCATCACGCGACCACTTACGAATGAATATGGGTTGACGCAGCAAATATCGACTTCAAGCCTTCAACAATTCCTCACCGCCCCGCAACCACCGCTGCAAATGACTATCCACCTCCGACGGATACTCGGCCAGCATCGCCACTGCCGCCTCTCGCGCTTTATCGACCAACACCTGATCGGTATTCAAATCCGCGAACCGCAACAGCGCCTCGCCCGATTGCCGATGCCCGAGAAACTCTCCCGGCCCGCGCAGTTCGAGATCCTTGCGCGCGATTTCGAAGCCGTCCTGCGTCTCGCGCATGGTCCTCAGTCGTTGCTTCGCGGTCGCTGACAGCGGCGGCTGGAACATCAGGATGCAGACAGAGTCGTCGCTGCCGCGACCCACGCGCCCGCGCAGTTGATGCAGTTGCGCGAGGCCGAAGCGCTCGGCGTGTTCGATCACCATGAGCGATGCGTTGGCGACATCGACGCCGACCTCGATGACGGTGGTCGCAACGAGGAGGCCGGTCTCGCCCGCGTTGAAGCGGCGCATCTCGTCGGCCTTCTCCGCGCCCGGCAGGCGGCCGTGCACGAGGCCCACGCGGACTTCGGGCAGCGCGGCGGCGAAGGTGTCGCGCGTCTCGACGGCGGCCTGCAATTCCAGGCGTTCGATGCACGCGGCCGACGACACGCCCTTGCGCTTGCGTGATGCGCTCGAGGTCCGGCTCGCGCTCGATGCCCGCGCGGTCGCTGGGGTCGTCGACATTGCAGCCGACGGCGACTGCGGCGCGCCGCCCGCGAGCAACGCGCCACCCTCTTCCTCCGCCTCGGCACCCTCGACCAGCGGACACACCCAATACGCCTGCCGACCTTCAGCGATCGCGCTGCGCACGCGCGCGAATACCTCGTCGCGGCGCGACGCATCGACGAGCTTCGTCACGATCGGCTTCCTGCCCGGCGGCAACTGGTCGATGGTCGACACGTCGAGGTCGGCGAAGTAGGTCATCGCGAGCGTCCGTGGAATCGGCGTGGCGCTCATCATCAACTGATGGGGCTCGCGCGGCAGCGCGTGGTCGGCCTTCGTGCGCGGGGCTGAATCGCTTTTCGCGTCGATCAGATCGCCGCGCGCGGGCGAAGCCACACGCGCCTTGAATCGCAACGCCAGCCGCTGCCCTACGCCGAAGCGATGCTGCTCGTCGACGATCGCGAGGCCAAGCCGCGCGAAATGCACGCCCTCCTGGATCAACGCATGCGTGCCGACGATTAATCGCGCATGGCCCGACTCGATCGCATCGCGCGCCGCGTCCTTCGCCTTCTTCTTCAGGCTGCCGGTCAGCCACGCGACCGGCACGCCGAGTTGTGCTATCCATTCGGACAGCCTGCGAAAGTGCTGCTCGGCAAGGATCTCGGTGGGTGCCATCAGCACGGCCTGGTAGCCCGCATCGATCGCATGCAGCGCGGCGATCGCGGCGACCACGGTCTTGCCGCTGCCCACGTCGCCTTGCAGGAGGCGCTGCATCGGATGCGGTCGCGCGAGGTCGGCCTCGATCTCGCGCACCACCCGGGCCTGCGCGGTCGTCAGTGTGAACGGCAGTTGCGCGAGAAAGCGCTCGACCAGCGCACCGCGGGTTTTCAGGACCGGCGCCGTGCGCGCGCGCCGCGCGGCATGCGCACGCGCGAGCGACAACTGCTGCGCGAGCAGTTCGTCGAATTTGATCCGCTGCCACGCGGGGTGCGAGCGCGAGGCGAGGGCTTCGAGCGACACGTCGGGTGGCGGGTTGTGGAGCAGGCGTATCGCCGCGTCGATCGGCGGCAAGTGATAACGCTCGAGCAAGCGCGATGGCACCGTCTCTTCGAGCCGCACGCGCTCGAGCGCTTTCGCGATCGTTCTTCGCAACACCGCCTGGCCGAGACCGACGCCGCTCGGATACACCGGCGTCAGGCGATCGGGCAGCGGCGTGTCTTCACGGATCACGCTGTAGTTGGGGTGGATCATCTCGCGCCCCGCATGTTGAAACAGCACGTGACCCATGCCTCCACCACGCAGCTCGCCCCGGATACGCAGCCGCGTGCCGGGCGCGAAGTGCTTCAGCTGACTGCCGTAGAAATGGATGAAGCGCAGCGCGAGGCCTGCGTCACGGTCGGCTCCGTTCGCGCTTGCGTGCGTATCAGTGTGAGCGGCGGCGTGCGCGTCGACGTGTGCCTCGTCCACATGCACGACCAGTTGACGACGCGGCCGATACTGGATCGCGTGGTCGCGCACGATCGCTTCGATGTGCACCGTGTCGCCGTCGCGCGCATCGGCAAGCGACGTGATGCGCGTCTCGTCCTCATAGCGCAGCGGCAGGTGCAGGACGCAATCGAGATCGTCGTGAAGACCGATCCGCGCGAGTCGCGCGGCGAGCGCCTCGCTCCACTCGGCGCGCAACGGCATGCGCGACTCAGGCCGCGAAGATGCCTTCGACTTCGAACGATGCGCCGAGCGGCAGCGACGCGACGCCGATCGTCGATCGCGCCGGGAAAGGCTCGGGCACGAGTTCCTTCATGATCGCGTTGACCGTGGAGAACTCGGCGAGGTCGGTGAGAAACAGCGTGAGCTTGAGCGCGTTGCCGAGCGACGCGCCGGCCTCTTCGACCACCGCCGCGAGATTCGCGAACGCCTGGCGCGCTTCGGCCTCGATGCCACCGGTGACGAGCCTGCCGGTGGCGGGGTCGAGCCCGATCTGGCCCGAGCTGTAGATGATGTTGCCCTCGCCCGAGGGAAACATGTGTGCGACGCGTATGGCTTGCGAATAGGGGCCGACGGCTGCGGGCGCCTTGTCGGTCGAGATCACGGTGACGGTCATGGGAGGCTCACGCGGTGTTTGATGGAGGCGAACGAGGGTCGCGAGTAGCGATGCGCGAGTGTAGCCGACCCCTCGTCCCTCGCCTTTCCCTCGCCCTCCCACGCCCCGCGGCGTATGATCGCGCCCTGCCGTTGCGGGGCCATTTGCGCCGGCCCGCGACGCCACTGGAGCCCGCATGCGTTCTCACAAGGTTCGGGATCTGTTTCTCGGACGTGCACTCGATCCGCTGAAATCCGAGACCCGCCACTCGCTGGCGCTGGTGGCCTTTCTGGCCTGGGTCGGCCTTGGCGCCGACGGCCTCTCGTCCTCCGCCTACGGCCCCGAGGAAGCCTTCAAGGCGCTCGGCGAGCACACCCACTTCGGTCTCTATCTGGCGATCGCGACCGCGGTGACGGTGTTCATCATCTCGCTCGCATACAACCAGATCATCGAGCTCTTTCCCACGGGCGGCGGAGGCTATCGGGTCGCGTCCTCGCTGATCGGACCCTATGCCGGGTTGACCGCGGGCGCCGCGCTGATCGTCGACTACGTGCTCACGATCGCGATCTCGATCGCCAGCGGTACCGATGCGATGTTCAGCCTGCTGCCGGTCGGCTGGCAGCCAGGCAAGCTGTATGTCGAACTGGTGCTCGCGGCGTTCCTGATCTTCCTGAATCTGCGCGGGATGAAGGAGTCGATCAAGATCCTGCTGCCGATCTTTCTCGCCTTCGTCGCAACCCACTTCATCCTGATCGTGTATGGCGTGCTCAATCACGCGAGCGGCCTGCCCGCGTTGATCCCCGACACCCTGTACGAAACCGGCAAGCTCGCCCATGAGACGAGCTGGATCTTCGTTGCCGCCCTGTTCCTGAAAGCCTACTCGCTGGGTGGCGGTACCTACACCGGGATCGAAGCGGTCTCCAACAACGTGCAGTCGCTCAAGGAGCCGCGGGTTCGCACCGGCAAGCTGACGATGCTCTACATGGCCGCGAGCCTCGCGTTCACGGCCGGCGGCATCATCCTTCTGTACCTGCTGTGGAGCGCCAAGCCGGTCGAAGGCCAGACGCTCAACGCGGTGGTCTTCGGAAGCATCCTGAGCGAACTGGGCTTCTCGGGCGGCGGCCTGTCGTTCGCGCTGATCGTCGTGCTCATGACCGAGGCCGGCCTGCTGTTCGTTGCGGCCAACACCGGCTTCCTCGGCGGCCCGTCGGTGCTCGCCAACATGGCGGTCGATTCGTGGATGCCGCACAAGTTTCGCTACCTCTCGACACGCCTGGTCACGCAGAACGGCGTGCTGCTGATGGGCGCTGCCGCGCTCGGCATCCTTGCGCTCTCGCGCGGCAAGGTCGACTTCCTGGTGGTGCTGTATTCGATCAACGTATTTCTCACCTTCACTCTGTCGCTGACGGGGCTGTGCATCTACTGGATCAAGCATCGCGGCGAAGACCGGCGCTGGAAGGGGCGTCTCGCGTTGTCGGCGATCGGCCTCACGGTCACGCTCAGCATCCTGGTCGTGACGACGATCGCGAAATTCGATGAAGGCGGATGGATCACGGTCGTCATCACCAGCGGCGTGATCGGCGTGTGCATCCTGATCCGCAATCACTATCGCGATACCAAGTCGCGCATACGCGCGGTCGATGCGGTGTTCGCCAATCAGCCCTATGGATCGGAGACCAAGTTTCCCGACCTCGATCCCGATGCGCCGACCGCGGTCTTCATCGTCGGCAGCTCGCGCGGCGGCGGACTGCATGCGCTGCTGTGGGTGCAGCGCATGTTCCCCGATCACTTTCGCAATTTCCTTTTCGTGAACGCGCGCACCGTCGATGCCCAGGCCTACGGCGGCGACGAATCGATCGAACACCTGCGCATCGAAGCCAACGTCTCGCTCTCGTTCTTCGTCAACTTCTGCCACAGCCACGGCTTGGCTGCGAAGTCCTATCTCGCATTCGGCACCGATGCGGTGGAACAGATCGCCGAGCTTTCCGACCAGGTACGCACCGAATTTCCCGGCGCCATCTTCTTCACCAGCAAGCTGATCACCGAATCGGAAAACTTCATGACGCGCTTACTGCACAACCAGGCCGCGCTGGCGCTGCAACGGCGGCTGCATCTGGAGGGGATGCAGATGGTGATTTTGCCGATGAAGATTTGACGACTTCAGACATGCGACGAAACTAGGCGGCGAACTCCCGCGACGTGCCCTGTCAATCGCTGATGAAGATTGGCTGCTGCAACAACGAAACGAGTAGCGTCGCGTCGCGATGACCTACTGAATCACCGATCCGCGCGCAGCAGCACCGACTGCGGGATCGTGAGACCGAGCGCCTTGGCGGTCTTGAGGTTGATCACCATCTCGAACTTCGCCGGCTGCTCGATCGGGAGATCGGCAGTCTTCGTGCCCTTCAGGACGCGGTCCGCGTAGTAGGCCAACCGCTTATACGACTCGGACAGACGCGGCCCGTAAGTGCAAAGCGCGCCGCTCTCGGCGAATACCGGCCAGCCGGAGATCACGGGTATGCGATGGCTCATCGCGAAATCGATGATGCCCTGACGGTTCTGGATGGCAAAGCCATCGGCGAAAAGCAAAATCGCCTGCGGCAGATTCGCCGCCATCGTGACGAACGCACGCATGAGTTCGTCGCGAGTCCGTGCCGGAAAATATTGAATGGCGAGGCCCAGCTTGCGGCCGGCTTCTTCCGAGTAATCGCGCTCGCGTTGCTCGCCCGGATGCTCGGGATTGGCGATGATCGCCACATTGCGCAATTTGGGAACCATCTCTCGCAACAACTCCAGGCGCTTGCCGTTGAACTACACGGCCATGAACGTCAGGCCGGTCATATTGCCGCGCGGCCGGGCGAGGCTGTCGGCAAAGCCGGCAGAAACGGGATCGCCGCTAAAAACGTAGACGACGGGTACCTTGAGGTTGAGCTTCCTGATCTCGGACACGGCCGCGCCCTGCGCCACGATGAGATCGACTGGAAGCCGCACCAGTTCCGCCGCCAGTTCAGCGACGCGTTCAAGGTCATCGTCGCCGTAACGGAAATCAATCATCAAGTTGCGGCCCTCGACGTAACCGAGTTCGGCAAGTGCAGCACGGAAAGTATCGACGTAGGGCGCGAGGCTTGCGGCCCGTTGCGCGGTAAGCCAGCCGATGCGAATGACTTTCTTCGACCCTTGCGCGGCAACGCTCCGCGAAAGCGATGCAATCGCAAGAGTCGAGACCAGAATCGTTCGTCGTTTCACGCTTCGCCTCGTCGATTCAAAAATGGCGCGTTCGATCGTGTGCGCGATCGGTTGCCGATTGCGAAGGGTCAATCACCACCCGTGAAGTATCGATCGCCTTCACGGGTCACTCGATCAGCCGGTCGGCGCGCAGCAACAGCGACTGCGGGATCGTGATGCCGAGCGCCTTCGCTGTCTTCCGGTTGATGACCAGATTGAACTTGGTCGGCTGCTCGACGGGCAGGTCGGCGGGCTTGGCGCCCTTGAGGATCTTGTCGATATAGACGGCGGCGCGTCTGAGCAAGTCGGCGAGATCCACCCCATAGGTCATGAGGCCTCCCGCCTCCGCATACTCACTGAGGTCGTGCATCGTTGGCATCCGATACCTGGTTTCGAGATCGGCGAGACGGCGACGGTGCTGCCAGAACATCGAATCAGGGACCATGAAGAGCGGGGTTGCCCTCCCTTGTGCCATCGCGCCGAAAGCGGCTTCGAACTGGTCCGGATCCCGCGCCTCGAGAACTTGCAACTGTATCCCCAGAATCCGGGCCGCGGCTTTCAACTGCCGCATGCCGACCTCTATGAACGGGGAATCCCGATCGGGATTCCACAGGACGGCGACCCGCGACGCACCTGTGGCTTCTTTCAGCAACTCCAGGCTCTTGCCGAAGATTTCGGGGCTCGGCCGCGCCGCTCAAACCGGTCACGTTTCCACCAGGGTGGGCGAGGCTCGCAACGAGGCCGTCGGCGACAGGATCGCCCGCCAGGATGTGGACGATCGGGATGGTGCGGGTTGCGCGTTTGGCGGCCAGCGCCGAATCCGACTGCGGCGCAACGATGAGGTCCACGTTGAGCGCGACCAGTTCCGCCGCGAATCCGGGCAGCCGTTCGGACTTTCCATCGGCCCAACGCCACTCGATGATCAGGTTCTTGCCTTCAACCAAGCCACGCTCCCGGAGGGCAGGCAAGAATACCCGCTCGGTCAAGTCTGCGGACTGGCTGCTGGGGATGCTCATGTATCCAATTCGGTACACCTTCTCGGCCTGCTGTGCTTGGACGATCAGCGGCATCGCGAGCAGGAACGTGGCCGCTACAAGACGCAATCTTGTGAGCGTGAGTGCCATGCGCTTTCCCCCGAGAGTCGTCAGTGTCATTTCACTGCATTGCGCATTTTCAGGAACCGAGCAACCGAAATGCCGGCACCGCGCGCTGAAAACCTTTCAACGCCAGCTCACCTGCCGGCTCCATGCGAAATGCGTCGCCGAGCGGACCCATGACGCGTTGTGAAACGAGAATCTCGCCACCTTGCGCTTCGCCGCACAGACGTGCCGCGAGGTTCGTCACCGTGCCGATCGCCCCATAGTCGATGCGCCCTTCAAAGCCGATGCCGCCGATCGTCGCGAAGCCTTGCGCGATGCCAACGCCCATCAGCAAATCGTAGCCGCGCTTCTTCCAGCCGCTCGATAGCAGCGCGACTTCGCGTTGCATCGCCAGAGCCATGCGTGCCGCGCGCGGCCCGGGATCGTTCACCTGCACCGGATCGTTGAAGAACACCATGATGCCGTCGCCCGTGAAGCGCTCGAGCGTGCCTTCGTGTTCGAGGATCAGCCGGCCCATCGCGGTATGGTATTCACCGAGTACGCCCATCACTTCTTCGGGATCGGCCGTCTCGGTGAAGGCGGTGAATCCGCGCAGGTCGAGGAACACCACCGTGATCTCACGACGATGGCTCTTCAACGGATCGTCGGCGCCGCCCGCGACGATCAGGTCAGCCAGTTGCGGTGAGAAGAAGCGCTTGAGGCGGCCGACTTTTTCGAGTTGCCGCACGCCATCGGTGACGCGCTCTTCGAGCGTGCGATTGAGCTCGGTGAGTTCGCTCTTCTGCCGCAGCACTTCATCGTAGAGCGACTTGATGCGCAAGAGCGACCGTACCCGCGCGAGCAACTCGGCCTGGCTGACCGGCTTGCTCAGGAAATCATCCGCGCCCGCGTCGAGACCCTTGGCGCGCTCGGTCGCGGGATCGAGCGCGGTCACGAGCACCACCGGCAACATCGCATGCGCCGCATTTGCGCGAATCGCCGCACAGACTTCGTAGCCGCTCATGCCCGGCATCATCACGTCGAGCAGGACCAGGTCGGGCCGCTCGCGTTCGAGCATCGCCAGCGCCTCGGTCCCGGACGCGGCAGTGCAGGTCGCGTAGCCCTTCGCGGCCAGCACGTCGGCGAGCAGCTTGACGTTCAGCGCGGTGTCATCGACGACGAGGATCTTCGAAGTCACGGTTGCGCTTTTCCTTGTGTTCTTCCTTGCGTCAGGAAGCGCTGCACCGTGTCCTTGAACTGCTTGAGGTTGATCGGCTTGGTGATGAACGCGTCGAAGCCCGAGTTGACGATCTTCTGCTGGTCGTCGGGCATCACCGACGCAGACACCGCGAGGACCGGCATCGCATCGAGTGCGGCATCCTCGCGGATCAGGCGCAATGCGGCGATGCCGTCGATGTCGGGCAACTGGATGTCCATGAGCACCAGGTCGGGCCGGTGTTCGCGGGCCAGGCGCACGCCTTCGCCGCCGGTCACCGCTTCGAGCGTCGTGTGGCCTCGATGGGTGAGGATGTCGCGCACGAGCTTCATGTTCTTCTCGTTGTCTTCGACGATCAAGATCGTATTCATACCGCCTCCAGCACGCGTTCGGGAAGTACGACTGCAAAGGTCGAGCCACGGCCCGGCTCGCTTTCGACGCGGATGGCGCCGCCGTGCAATTCGGCGAAGCGCTTGGCAAGCGAAAGCCCGAGGCCGGTGCCTTCCGACTTGCGCAGGTAGTCGCCGCCGGCCTGTCGAAACTCCTCGAAGACCAACGCTTGCTGGTCGGACGCGATACCCACCCCGGTGTCAGTGACTGCGATCTCGATGGCGTGTTCGAGCCGCCGCGCCCGCAGCGTGACGCGGCCGCCTGCCGGTGTGAACTTGACCGCGTTCGAGAGCAGGTTGATGACGATCTGCTTGACCTTGCGCACATCGACGACCCACTCGCCCAGCCCCGCTTCGACGTCCAGCGCGAGCGTGAGTCCCTGCCGGCTCGCGCGTTCACGGACCAGCGTCGAGCAGTTGTCGAGCAGCATCGCGAGATCGACGCTCGCCAGATCGAGTTCCATGCGGCCGGCTTCGATCTTCGACAGGTCGAGGATGTCGTTGATCAGCGACAGCAGGTGGTGACCCGAGGTGTGGATATCGAGCAGGTATTCGAGTTGCTTGTCGTTGACGTCGCCGAACATCTTCTCGCTCAACACTTCGGAAAAACCGATGATCGCGTTCAGCGGCGTGCGCAGTTCGTGCGACATGTTGGCGAGGAATTCGGACTTGTGCTTGTTGGCCTGCTCGAGCTCGCGGCTCTTGTTCTGGATCTCGTTGAACAGGCGCGAATTCTGGATCGCGATCACGGCCTGGTCGGCGAAGGTCTTGAGCAGCGTGATCTCTTTATCGGTGAATGGATTCGGTGGATCGCGCGAGACCTGGATCGAGCCGATGCCACGTCCTTCCCAGAGCATCGGCGCGAAAGCGATCGAATAGTTTCCGGTCGCCTCCGCGATCCTGCGCAGCGGCAACGGCACGTCCGGCGCGGCGAGCACGTCCGGGTAGTGGACGACGCGGCGTTCGCGAATCGCAAGTTCG
>JBBQCA010000086.1:0-12495 GCA_038318315.1 Burkholderiales bacterium
GCCCGAACCAGCGGCGCTTCTGCAGATAGCTCGGCAGGATGTCGTTCTCGAGCTGCACGCGCGTTCGACCGACGATCAATTCGTCGACGCCTTTGCGCACCACCAGCGTCGTGTAGTCAGGCATCGCCTCGGGTGCAGGCACGTGCCAGACCGGCAGTTGCGTTTCGGCTGCGAGCGAGAACCAGAAGAAACCGTAAGGCGGCAGCGTCAGGATGTAAGGCTGCGGGCCGATGACGGGAAACAACGAGCCGCCGATCATCTCGACAGGGATGCGGCCCGTGAATTCGGAGATCTCGAGCTCGACCGGCTGCGCGGAGCGCGACACGTTGGCCACACACAGGATGGTCTCGACCCGTCCCGTGTCGTCCACGTACTCGCGCAGATAGGCGAGCACCTTGCGGTTGACCGGGGACAGCGTGCGCAACTTGCCGCGACCGAACGCGCGATGCTGCGAGCGGACCGCGAGCATGCGTCGCATCCAGTTGAGCATCGAGTGCGGATCGGCGTCCTGGCTCTCGACGTTGACCGCTTCGAAACCGTAGAGCGGGTCCATGATCGCGGGCAGCACCAGCGAGGCCGGATTGGCGCGCGAGAATCCGCCGTTGCGGTCGGGCGACCACTGCATCGGCGTGCGCACGCCGTCGCGATCGCCGAGATGGATGTTGTCGCCCATGCCGATCTCGTCGCCGTAATAGATCACTGGCGTGCCGGGCATCGACAGCAGCAGCGAGTTCATCAGCTCGATGCGGCGACGATCGTGCTCGAGCAGCGGCGCGAGGCGTCGACGGATGCCCAGGTTGATGCGCGCGCGCCGGTCGGCCGCATAGAAATTCCACAGGTAGTCGCGCTCGCGGTCGGTGACCATCTCGAGCGTGAGTTCGTCGTGGTTGCGCAGGAAGATCGCCCATTGGCAATTGGGCGGGATGTCGGGTGTCTGCCTGAGAATGTCGGTGATCGGAAAGCGATCTTCCTGCGCGATCGCCATGTACATGCGCGGCATCAGCGGAAAGTTGAATGCCATGTGGCATTCGTCGCCGTTGCCGAAGTACTGCTGCGTGTCCTCGGGCCACATGTTGGCTTCGGCGAGCAGCATGCGGCCGGGATAGTCGCGATCGACTTCGGCGCGGATGGTCTTCAGGATCGCGTGGGTCTCGGGCAGGTTCTCGTTGCTGGTGCCTTCGCGCTCGATCAGATAAGGCACCGCATCGAGCCTGAGGCCGTCGATGCCCACGTCGAGCCACCAGCGCATCACGTTGATGACTGCCTTCAACACCTGCGGGTTGTCGAAGTTCAGATCGGGCTGATGGGAGAAGAAGCGGTGCCAGAAGTAGGCGCCGGCCACCGGGTCCCAGGTCCAGTTCGATTTCTCGGTGTCGCAGAAGATGATGCGCGTGCCCGCGTACGCCTGGTCGTTGTCCGACCACACGTAGTAGTTGCGATGCGCCGAGCCCGGCTTTGCGCTGCGCGCGCGCTGGAACCACGCGTGCTGGTCGGACGTGTGATTGATGACCAGTTCGGTGATCACGCGCAGCTTGCGCCTGTGCGCTTCGGAGATGAAGCGCTTGGCGTCGGCCAGCGTGCCGTAGTCGGGATGTACGCCGGTGTATTCGGCGATGTCGTAGCCGTCGTCGCGGCGCGGGCTCGGATAGAAGGGCAGCAGCCAGATGGTGTTCACGCCCAGCGATGCGATGTAGTCGAGCTTCTGCATCAGGCCGGAGAAGTCGCCGATGCCGTCGCCGTTCGCATCCATGTACGACTTGACGTGCAACTGATAGACGACCGCGTCCTTGTACCAGAGCGGATCGGCAGTGGGCGCGCTCGTGGCGTCGGCCTTCTTCGCTTTCGCATTCGCGTGAACTTCCGAAACGCGCGCGGTCTTCGTCGCGGGTTCGAGGAGGGCGGTCTTGGGGTCGCTCATGGTGTGACGCGCCAGATCGCGTAGGGGTTGATGATCGGATCGAGACGCACGCGCTGTATCTTGCCCTGCCAGCGAAAGCGGTGATCGCTCGACAGGTCGGTCACGTCGACCGTGGCATCGTCGGGCAGACCCCAGTCCCACAGCGGGACTTCGAAGTCGGCTTCATGCGGGCCGTGGGGATCCAGATTGATCGCGACCAGCACGATGTTGCTGCGGTCTTCGGTGCTCTTGGAGAAGTAGAGGATGTCGGGATCGAAGGCATTGTGAAATCGGACGTTGAGGTGCGTGTGCAACGCGGGATTCTGCTGGCGGATGCGGTTGAGCGCGGTGATCTCCGCGATGATGTTGCCGGGTCGCTCCCAGTCCCATGCGCGGATCTGGTATTTCTCGGAGTCGTGATATTCCTCCTTGCCGGGGACCGGCGTCGCCTCGCACAATTCGAAGCCGCTGTAGATGCCCCACAGGCCCGAGAGCGTCGACGCCAGGGCGGCACGAATCAGGAAGCCGGCCCGCCCCGATCGCTGCAGGAAGGCCGGATTGATGTCGGGCGTGTTGACGAAGAAATGCGGACGAAAGAAATCGCGTGGCGACGTCGTCGTCAACTCGGTCAGGTAGTCGATGAACTCCTGCTTGGTGTGGCGCCACGTGAAGTAGCTGTACGACTGCGAGAAGCCGACCTTCGCGAGCCGGTACATCACCTTCGGTCGCGTGAAGGCCTCGGACAGGAAGATCGTGTCGGGATATCTCGCGCGCACGTCGCCGATCATCCATTCCCAGAACGGCAGCGGCTTGGTGTGCGGGTTGTCGACGCGAAAGATGCGCACGCCTTGCTCTACCCATGCCAGGATCACGTCGCGCAATGCGATCCACAGCGACGGGGCATCGCTGCGGTCATCGTCGCTTCCGTAGAAATCGACGTTGACGATGTCTTCGTATTTCTTCGGCGGGTTCTCGGCATAACGCAACGAGCCGTCGGGTCGCCACGCGAACCAGCTCGGGTGGTCCTTCAACCAGGGGTGATCGGGCGAGCACTGGATCGCGAAGTCGAGCGCGAGTTCGAGGCCGTTGGCGATCGCGGCTACACGCATGCGCTTGAAGTCCTCGAAGCTGCCAAGTTCCCGGTGCAAGGCATCGTGACCGCCGTCTTCCGAGCCGATCGCATAAGGGCTGCCGGGATCGTCGTCTCCCGCGGTCAGGCTGTTGTTGCGGCCCTTGCGATTCTGCCTGCCGATCGGATGGACAGGCGTGAAGTAGAGCACGTCGAAACCCATTGCGCGGATCGCGGGCAGGCGATCGATCACGTCGTCGAAAGTGCCGTGGCGAAGCGGGGCATCGCTGGCCGCATCGATTGAACTACTGTGTGACGCGTTGCTCTTGTTTCCCTGCGAGCGCGGAAACAATTCGTACCAGCTGGCGAACGACGCGGCGCTGCGCTCGGCGTCGATAGTGAACGCGACTTCGGTGCGCGTCGCGAACGCGCGCGGGTCGGAAGCCCGCATGTCGGCGAGCGTCTGCGAAGCGAGCAATGAAGCGACCTGCGAGGCCATCGTCGCGGCCGATGTCGCGGCCGATGTCGCCGTCGGGATCGCGGTCTTCGTGAACGATTGCGAGAGCGCGGTCAGTCTCTTGACGACGTGGGGCCGCTTGATGGACTTCGCGCCGCCACGTTCGAGCGCATGTTCGACATGCAGCCGACCCTCCTCGATCTCTAGCGTGACGTCGAGACCGGCCGCGGACTTCTTGTCGAGCTCGTTGCGGTAGGTCGCGAACACATCGCGCCACGCTTCGACGGCGAACTCGTGACGGCCGATGCGCAGCAGGGGAAAGCTCGCCGCGAAACGATCGTTGCCGATCGCTTCCATGCGGACCTCGCGCCAATCGCGATCGTCGAGCGCGCGATGGCGCAACACGGCCGCCAGCTTCTCGTGTCCGTCGATCAGGATGTCGGCTTCGACGCGCACCGCTTCGCCTGCGGTGCGCTTGACCGGAAAGCGGCCGCCATCGACCGATGGCGTGACGTTTTCGATCGCGATGCGAGGCGCCGCGATCGCGGCCTGGGCAGGAACCCGCGTCGCCGTCTCGACCGATCGCTTGCCGCGCGTGTCGGAACTCGCGACCGATGCCACGCGCCGGCCTTCGATGACGCGCACTTCGCTCGGGGACAGGCGCAATGTTTCGCACGGGTCGAGCGTGGTCGCGCTCTCGCCAGCTGCGAAGACTTCACGGAAATCGCCGAAGCCGCCCAATGCCGACGTCAGGGTTCCTGCGCGCATGCTCGCGCTGTCCTCCGCATGCGGATTGACGAGCACCAGCACGACCCGATCGGCTGCGCGCAGGTCGGGCGCGTCGGCTCGAACGATCGCGGTCAAGGGCGCATCCGCCCCGCTAAGCATCTGAACCGCGTCGGTAGGCATGAAGGCCTCGCCGCGTTCGTCCCGACCGGCCAGCCAGCGATTGACTGCCCGAATCTCGTCCGAACGATCGCGCTCCCGGGTCGACGCGGACACCAGCAGGGCATCGCCGACGATCGCCGCAACCCGGAGTTGCCGGCGCAGGCGACGGGCGTTGCCGTCCTCGGCGCCGTCCCCCGCACCATCCTTCCCCGCGGGCACGTGGTCGTTGACGTCGAGCCCGAAGGGATCGCTCGGGAATGCGAGTTGCATCGTGCCTCGCTGGCGCTGCCGCTCATCGATCAGCCATGCGCTCTTGCCGTCCCACCATGCGAGCGAGCTGCAAACGCCGTCGAAGCCGCTGTCGATCAATGTGCGTATGGCCGAAACTGACAAGCCCGGTGTCCAGGCCAGCCACTGCATGCCGTGCGCGTTGCCCGCGAGCAATGATCGCCAGAACGCGGCGGGCAGGCGATCAGGATCACGACAGGCGATGCCTGCCACGCCCGCCGCGGCGACGGCTTCGAATTCGCCGCGCCACTTGTCCAGCAATGCACCATGCGGTTCGATCGTTCCGAGCCGCGCGCGGTGGGGAGGGCGGCGCGGATCGAGCGCGTCTTCGCTGTTCACGAGCCACGGGTCCAGCAGAGGAACTGCGTGGGCCGCGTAGTACGGCAGACCCTCCGCATCGGGAGCGACCGCGAGCCACAGCGCGAGACCGCGCTTGCCGCACGCCTCCGCAAGGGCAGGCAGGGCCGAACGCGCAACCGCGTCGCTGACCAGAACCGCGGTGAAGCCGTCCGCAAGCGCTCGATCGAGCGCGTCCGACCACGCCGCGTCGCGCGTTTCTGCGCGCGCTTCGCTCCGCACTTCTCCCCGCATTTCTCCCCGCATTTCTCCCTTTGCGGAATGGAAGCGAATCTCGGCGATGCGTGGATGCAAGCTGATCGTCCTGTGGCGTGGGAAGTGGGGTGAAGCGGATGCGGACTATGAAACCGGGTGATTGCGAGCGGGCCGAGAGAGCGCGGCATTCCATCGCGTGCCGATCGATGCATTCTCGCAACTTCGCATTTGAACCGCGCCGCGCGGCCATCGCTATAGGCGCATGCCGGAGATGGCCTGCCTGCAATCCATTCCCGGGAATGAGCGCGCCCAACAGGCAAAGTTCCGATCACGAACTTTACCGCGCAGGCGCGAAGCCCCAAGCGCAGGGGTCTGTCGCGACCCGCGCTTGTGCATGTGGGGCGCGCTGGTTATACTCGCAGCCCTAACGGCACCTCTTCGCGTCGCAGGCTGAAGCTCCAAGCTCGAGCTACGACGCCGAAAGTTCGGATCTAGGTGCGGGCCCGCAGCGATTGCAAGCTTCGCCAAGGTCCATGCGGCACAAAGCAAGCGCCCTCGGCCTTGCGCGGCAATACGGGTCTGACAGACACCGTGCCCCATCAGTCGTTGGGGCCACCCCTGAGCAGGTTTGAATTCAGGCAGCTCTTCGATCGGCGCATCCTGTCGATCGCTCGTCCACACAGGACTGGATGAACACAACCGAAGCACAAGTCGTCCTCGAGGCGGCGCTCCTGACTGCGAGCGAGCCGTTGGCGATGCCTGCGCTACGTCGCCTGTTCGACGACGCGCTGGATGCCGACACGATTCGCGGTTTGTTGACCACGATCGGCGACGACTGGAACGAACGCGGGCTGGTCCTGACGGCGATCGCGAGCGGTTGGCGCTTTCAGACCCGGCCTTCGATGAGCAGTTATCTCGCGCGCTTGAATCCGGAAAGGCCGCAGCGCTATTCGCGTGCCGTGATGGAGACCTTGGCGATCATCGCGTACCGGCAGCCCGTCACGCGCGGCGACATCGAGGACATACGGGGTGTGACGGTTTCGACGCCGGTCATCAAGGCGCTCGAAGAGCGCGGCTGGATCGACGCGATCGGCCACCGCGAAGCGCCGGGCCGTCCAGCGCTGTACGCCACCACCAAGACTTTTCTCGACGATCTAGGCCTTACGGCACTTTCCGCACTTCCCCCGCTTCCCCAACCCGGCGAGCCCGATACGGCCGCTGTGCTTCTACAAGAGGTCATCGATTTTGCGCAGACTCCACCGACATTCCCCGCGCAATCCGCAGCGTAAAGCGGGCCAGGACGGGGGCCCGCAAGACGCGGGACAGCCGCAAGGCGAGACGCAGGCATCCGACGCGCCGTCCACCGACGCACGCATCGACGCCGTGAACGGATCCGCCAACGGATCCGCGGCTTCCGACGCGGGAAGCCCTGCTGAACAGATGACCGACAGGCCGGCAGGAGCCGCCGAGGCGCGTCCGCCCGGTCCTGGCGGGCCGAGGAAAAATCGCAACCGACGCGGCAAGCCCGCGGGCGCGCAGGCTAACCGTCCGCCCACTGTCGCGGCCGATGGACCGAGACCCGGACCAAGGCCCGGACCGAAAACCGGGCCACGACAGGCACCCAGACCGGGTCCGCGACCACCGCGCGGCCCCGGCGCCCAACGACCGGGCGGCGGGCAGGGCGGTCTGCGGACCGCGACGCCCCGCATCGCGGCCACCGGAGAGCCGTGGCGCATCGAGGAATTGATCACGACCAGCGACGTCAGCGAAGAGCCGATCGAATTGCACGCGATCGCAGATCCTGCGGCAATGCCTGATGACCAACCGGTTACTTCGCTAGCCGATGAGAACGCGGAAGCACCGAACGGCGAAAGCGACGATGCCGAATTCGGGCCGCCGTTGGACGACCTCTACGAGGACGACTCGTACGACGCGCAATACGAGGCGGCGCTCGAACACCAACCTCCCGCGGGCTTCGTGAATGCGAATACGCCGATCGCGCGCGGCCCGCGTCCGTTCGCGCCTCGGCGTGCGGTCACCATCGACCCGGATGCCGACGCACCCAAGCTGCACAAGCTGCTGGCCGATGCCGGCCTCGGTTCGCGCCGCGAGATGGAAGAAATGATCGTGGCCGGACGCGTGTCGGTCAACGGCGAGCCGGCGCATATCGGTCAGCGCATCGGTCCGACCGATCAGATACGCATCAATGGCAAGCCGTTGCAGCGCCGACTGGCCGCGCGTCCGGCGCGCGTGCTGCTCTATCACAAGCCGACCGGCGAGATCGTGACCCATGACGATCCGCAGGGACGTCCCAGCGTGTTCGCGAAACTGCCGGTCGTGCAGTCGGCGAAATGGCTTGCCATCGGTCGCCTGGACTTCAATACCGAAGGGCTGCTGATCTTCACGACATCGGGGGAACTGGCCAATCGGCTCGCGCATCCGCGCTACGGATTCGAGCGCGAATACGCGGTACGACTGCTGGGCGAACTCGACGAAGCGGGACGTGCGCGCCTGCTCGAAGGGGTCACGCTGGCCGACGGACCGGCGCGATTCTCGACCATCGAGTTCGCCGGCGGAGACGGCGCGAACCGCTGGTATCGCGTGGTGATCGGCGAAGGTCGCAACCGCGAAGTGCGGCGCATGTTCGAATCGGTGGGCCTGACGGTGAGCCGGCTGATCCGTATCCGCTATGGCGGCGTGCATCTGCCGCGCACCCTGAGTCGCGGCCGTTGGGAAGAACTCGATCAGAACGTCGTCAGGCGCTGGTGTGTCGAGCTCGGCATTGCCGCCAAGGGCGGCAAGCCGGTTGCGAACAAGGGGCGCCGACCCCAAGCGCCCAGACCCATCGATCCGATGGATCAGGGCGTCGGTCAGCCCATGGCGCATCCCGCAGGCGCGCACCGGGAGTCCGCGCGCAAGCGACCGCCGCGGCCCGCGCATCCGCGCAGTCCCGGCGCGATGCCCACCGACAATCGGCCGCCGCGGCCATTCGCGAGCGCGGCCGGAAAGCCGCGCGGCAAGGGCCGCCCCAATGGGGCAGGCGGCGCAGTACCGGGGAAACCGCGCATCGATCCGACGGTAACGGCGCTTGGCGCATTCACCGAAGGCTCCAGAGGACCGCGCACGCCGCGCCCGCAGGGGACCGGGTTCGGAAAATCGCCATTCGCAGGCACACCGCGCCGCCGCCGCACGGGTTGAGCAACAGTCGTGCCACGGCTTGTTCAGAGTGCGCGCGGCTGGTATAATCCCACGGTTAATCAGCGCAGTTATTCAGCCGCGCGGCTCGGATCGGTTTGCCGAACGATGGCGTTGATGCAGTCGTGTCGCAAGCTAGTTCGCGCCAAGTGGTCGGGCGGCGGATGGAAAAGTGGGCTTTCGAGCCCCTTTTTTTTTCCGCTGACTGAATGCGCAGCGGGGCGGCATGGGGTTTTTGAGTCGGGCGAAGGCAAGTTGGCAGCAGAGGAAGCAACAAAGGTGTCGAGCGATTCGGTCATTGAGCAAACCGTCGAAGGGATGGGCTACGAGCTCGTCGATGTCGAGTGGGCCGGGGGCGGCGTGCTGCGGGTATTCATCGACAAACCCGAAGGCGGCGTGCTCGAGGACGGGTCGGCCGCGGAAGGGGTGACGGTAGAGGACTGCGCGCAGGTCAGCGAACAGTTGTCGCGCGTGTTCGCGGTCGAGAACGTGAACTACGAGCGGCTCGAGATTTCGTCGCCGGGGCTCGATCGTCCGTTGAAGAAGCGGGCCGATTTTGCGCGATTCGCCGGGCACGAGGCCTTCGTCAAGCTGCGCAAATCGCCGACCGGTCAGGCGCGCGGTCGCAAGCAGTTTCAGGGAATCTTGCAGACCGTCGCCCCGAATCAGGATGCTGCGAAGAGCGATCCGGACGGCAGTACTGACCGCATCGGAATGGTCTTGGAAGGCAATGAAGGAACGCACGAGGTGCTCGAGTTTTCCTTCGACGAAGTGGAAAAGGCGCGGCTGGTGCCGCGTATCGATTTCAGGAATGCAGGGAGCAAAAAGCGATGAGTCGGGAAATTCTATTGTTGGTCGACGCGTTGGCGCGCGAGAAGAACGTGAGCAAGGAAGTCGTGTTCGGCGCGCTCGAACAGGCTCTGGCTGCGGCGACCAAGAAGCTGTTCCCCGGCGACGTTGACATTCGCGTCTCGGTCAATCGCGAGAACGGCGAGAACGAGGCGTTCCGTCGCTGGCAGGTCGTGCCCGACGAGGCCGGCCTCGAGTTCGCCGATCGGCAGGAGCTTCTGTCGGAAGCGCGCGAGCAGATTCCCGACATCGAACTCGACGAATACATCGAAGAGCAGCTCGATCCGGCCGAGTACGGCCGCCGCTTCGCGCAGGACACCAAGCAGACCATCCTGCAGAAGATCCGTGACGCCGAGCGCGAACAGATCCTCGCGGACTTCCTGGCACGCGGCGAAGCGATCGTCACCGGCAGCGTCAAGCGCATGGACAAGGGCGATGCGATCGTCGAGGCCGGTCGCGTCGAAGCGCGCCTGAAGCGCGATCAGATGATCCCCAAGGAAAACCTGCGCGTGGGCGATCGCGTGCGCGCCTATGTGCTGCGCGTCGATCGCGAGGCGCGCGGGCCGCAGTTGATGCTCTCGCGCACGGCGCCCGATTTCATCGTCAAGCTGTTCGAGCTCGAAGTGCCCGAGATCGAGCAGGGCTTGCTGCAGATCAAGGCCGCCGCGCGCGACCCGGGCGTGCGCGCCAAGATCGCGGTCTTCACCACCGATCGCCGCATCGATCCGATCGGCACTTGCGTGGGCATGCGCGGCTCGCGCGTGCAGGCGGTGCGCAACGAACTGGGCGGCGAGAACGTCGACATCGTGCTGTGGTCCGACGACCCGGCGCAATTCGTGATCGGCGCGCTCGCGCCGGCCAACGTGTCGTCGATCGTCGTGGACGAAGAGAAGCACAGCATGGACGTCGTGGTCGACGAAGAGAATCTCGCGATCGCGATCGGCCGCGCCGGGCAGAACGTGCGCCTCGCATCCGAATTGACGGGCTGGCAGATCAACCTGATGTCGGCTGAAGAATCTGCCGAAAAGAGCACCGCCGAAACCACCCATACGCGCCAGCTCTTCATCGACAAGCTCGACGTCGACGAAGAGGTGGCCGACATCCTCGTGCAGGAGGGCTTCGCGAGTCTCGAGGAAGTGGCCTATGTGCCGATCGCCGAGATGCTCGAGATTCCCGCGTTCGACGAGGACACGGTCAACGAGCTTCGCAATCGTGCGCGCAACGCACTGTTGACCGAGGCGATCGCCAACGAAGAGAAGATCGAGAAGACCAACGAGGACCTGTTGTCTCTCGACGGCATGGACCGCGAGCTCGCAGCCAAGCTCGCGCGCGGCAACGTATTCACGCGCGAGGAACTGGCCGAGCTCGCAGTCGACGAGCTGACCGATCTGACCGGCGTCGACGAAGACCGCGCAAAGGCATTGATCATGAAAGCGCGAGAACACTGGTTCGCGTGAGGCGCCGAGTGAAGACACCAGTCAGCATGCAAGTGAGCACCGCGCCGAACCGCGCAACGACATCGAAAGAAACCGAGGACTGAATGGCAAGTAACAACGTCGCCCAATTCGCGCAGGAATTGAAGCTGCCCGCGAGCGTGCTGCTCGATCAGCTGCGCGCGGCCGGCGTGGAAAAGGAATCGCCCGAGGACGTCCTGTCGGAAGCCGACAAGGCGCGATTGCTCGATGCTCTTCGTCGCGCTCATGGCGCCGGCGATGCACAGAAGAAAAAGATCACGCTGGTCCGCAAGCAGACCTCCGAGATCAAGCAGGCCGACGCTACCGGCAAGGCGCGAACCATTCAGGTCGAGGTGCGCAAGAAGCGCGTCTTCGTCAAGCGCGACGATGCGGTCGAGCCCGAAGCCGCGCCCGCGTCCGCATCTGCGCCCATGCAGGCGCCTGAGCCCGAGCCGATCGCACCGGTCAGCATCATCGACGACAAGGAAAGACTGTTCCGCGAGGAAGAGGCGCAGCGCAGCGCAGCCCTGATCGCGCGTCAGGTTGCCGAAGCGCGCGAGAAGCAGGAGCGCCTCGAATCCGAGCGCGTTGCCGCAGAAGAGCGTGCGCGCGCCGAATCCGAAGAACTCGCGCGTCGCAGCGCGTCGGCCACCGATCCGGCCGAAGCCGAGGCTGCGCGCCTGGCCGTGGTCGAAGCCGAACTACGCGTCAAGGAAGAGGCCGGTGTGCGCGACCGCGCACGGCGCGCCGTGGAAGCCGAAGTCGCGGGCATCAACCGCCTGATGACCGCGCCGGCCAAGCGTGTCGCGAAGGCGCCTGCGCCTGCGCCGGTGGCTCCGGTCGTGGCGGCGGCCGCGGCATCAACCATCGCCAAACCCGCGGCCGCGATTGCCGGCACGTTGCACAAGCCTGCAGCGCGGGTCGGAGCAGCCACCGACAAGAAGGACGACAAGAAGGACAAGAAGTCGGTCAAGTCGGCCGCGCTTTCGTCGACCTGGCAGGACGACGCGGCCAAGAAACGCGCGATCAAGACGCGCGGCGATTCGTTCGGCGCGGGATGGCGCGGTCCGCGCGGCGGTGGTCGTCATCGCCATGCCGACGACCACGCGACGGCGAACTTCGCCGCACCCGCGGAGCCGATCGTTCGCGACGTGCACGTTCCCGAGACGATCACGGTGGCCGACCTCGCGCACAAGATGGCGATCAAGGCATCCGAGGTCATCAAGCAGTTGATGAAACTCGGTCAGATGGTCACGATCAACCAGGTCCTCGATCAGGAGACCGCGATGATCGTGATCGAGGAAATGGGCCACAAGGCCACCGCCGCCAAGCTCGACGATCCCGAGACGCTGTTCGCAGAAACCGGCGTGGGCGAAGTAGGCCCGTCGGAACCGCGCGCGCCGGTCGTGACCGTGATGGGTCACGTCGATCACGGCAAGACCTCGCTGCTCGACAAGATCCGCACCACGCGTGTGGCCAGCGGCGAAGCGGGCGGCATCACGCAGCACATCGGCGCGTATCACGTCGAGACGCCGCGCGGCATGATCACCTTCCTCGACACGCCGGGCCACGAAGCCTTCACGGCGATGCGTGCGCGCGGTGCGAAGGCGACCGACATCGTGGTTCTGGTGGTGGCCGCCGACGACGGCGTGATGCCGCAGACCAAGGAAGCGATCGCGCATGCGCGCGCGGCGAAAGTGCCGATCGTGGTCGTGTTGAACAAGATCGACAAACCCGAAGCCGCACCCGAGCGCGTCATGCAGGAGCTCGCCTCGCGCGACGTCGTTCCCGAGGAATGGGGCGGCGACACGCAGTTCGTGCAGGTGTCCGCGAAGACGGGGCAGGG
>JBBQCA010000087.1:0-12484 GCA_038318315.1 Burkholderiales bacterium
GATCGATCGGCAAGTAAGGCATGTCCCAAATCTCGCCGTCGCGCCTGGCCGCGAACGCCTTCTTGATCGCATCCTGATGCGAACCCGAGAACGAGGTGTAGACGAGGTCGCCGACGTATGGATGACGTGGATGCACGGGCAATTGATTGCAGTGCTCGACGACGCGCCTGGTTTCATCGATATGCGAGAAATCGAGGCCCGGATGCACGCCCTGCGTGTAGAGGTTCAGCGCGATGTTGACGAGATCGACGTTGCCGGTGCGCTCGCCGTTGCCGAAGAGACATCCCTCGACGCGATCGGCGCCGGCCATCAGCGCGAACTCGCCTGCTGCCGTACCGGTACCGCGGTCGTTGTGCGGGTGGACCGACAACACGATCGCTTCGCGACGTTCGAGATTGCGATGCATCCACTCGATCATGTCGGCGAAGATATTGGGCGTGCTGTGCTCGACCGTCGACGGCAAATTGACGATGACCTTGCGCTCGCGCGTTGCGCCCCATGCCTCGGTGACCGCATCGACGACGCGCTTGCTGAACGCAAGCTCGGTGCCCGAAAACATCTCGGGCGAATACTCGAGTATCCATTCGGTGCCCGGCCGCTCTTCAGCCAGCTCGCGAACCATGCGGACGTGCGTAGTGGCCAGATCGACCACGCCATCTTCATCGAGACCGAGCACCACGCGCCGCATCACCGGCGCAACCGCGTTGTAGAGATGAACGATCGCGCGCGGCGCGCCTTCGAGCGCGGCGAAGGTCTGGCGGATCAGCGGCTCGCGCGCCTGCGTGAGCGCCTGGATCGTCACGTCCGCGGGAATCAGGTGGCGTTCGATCAGCATGCGCACGAAATCGAAGTCGGCCTGCGATGCCGAAGGAAACCCCACCTCGATTTCCTTGAAGCCGATCTCGATCAGGGTCTGGAACATGCGCAGCTTGCGATCCGGGTCCATCGGCTCGATCAGCGCCTGATTGCCATCGCGCAGATCGGTCGACAACCAGATCGGTGCGCGCGTCAGCACGGCGTCGGGCCACGTGCGATCGTGCAATTTGACGGGCGGGAAAGCTCGGTACTTGCTGGCAGGGTTCGAAAGCATGGTGTTCCCCAAAAAAACTAAGGCTCGATTGAATGAAGCGCGCAAAAAACAAAACGGCCCGATGCGTGTGCAGTCGGGCCGTTATGTTGAAAGCTTTGGACGAAAACGATCAGCGGGCCCGTGTGACCTCGAGTAGCGATAGCAGAGCGGCGGTGAAATTCGTCATGAACGCGAATGTAGCACGCATGCTGGCCGATGTCAGCGCGAACCCGTGCACGACTGTTGCGCCGCTGTCGAATCGCTTCAAGGCTTGGCGCCCCCGCCCGCCCGTCCGCGCCGCAGCCGACGCCAGACCCACAGCAGGTGGCCACCCAACCCGTAGGCGACGAACATCGCAAACAGCCATTTGGGCGGATCGCTGGAAATCGCGACGAAGCCGAGCATGATCAGCACGACCACGATGAAGGGCACGCTCTTTCTGAAGTTGAAGCCTTTCAGGCTGAAGAAGGGCGAGTTGGAGACCATCGAAAGGCCGGCATACACGGTGACGACCCACGACGTCCAGGCCAAGTCGCTACCGGCATAGCGCAGGTCTTCGAACACCCAGACGAAGCCCGCAACCAGCGCCGCCGCGGCCGGGCTCGGCAGGCCCTGGAAGAAGCGCTTGTCCACCACGTCGATATTGGTGTTGAAGCGCGCCAGACGCAGGGCGGCGCCGGCGACATACACGAAGGCCGCGACCCAACCCCACTTGCCCAGGCCGCGCAACGACCATTCGTAGATCACGAGCGCGGGGGCCGCGCCGAAAGACACCATGTCCGACAGGCTGTCGTACTCCGCGCCGAAGTCGCTTTGCGTCCTGGTCAACCGCGCCACGTAGCCGTCAAGGCTGTCGAGCACCATCGAACAGAAGATCGCGATCGCGGCGATGTCGAACCTGAGGTTCATCGCCTGCACGATCGCGAAGAAGCCGCTGAACAATGAAGCGGTCGTGAAAGCGTTGGGCAGCAGGTAGATGCCGCGATGCGGCCGCGGATCGAGCTCGCTGCGTTGCTTCAAGCGCAGCGAGCGCACGAAGCCCGCACCTGCACCCTTGACACGGCGACGGGCGAATCGGGCCATGTCAGCGTGGATCGCCAAGTCGGGGACGACGGGACACTAGCGGCCTTCCTCGTCGGCTTTCTTGCCCTGTTCTTCAACCGACTTCTGCATGGTCTTGCCGACGTCCTTGGCGCGCTCCATCGCTTCGCGTTGGGTCTTCAGAAGGTCGGGCGGCGGCTCGCTGCGCTTGCAGCCGAACAGTGAAACGCTCAGCAGGAGACTGGCTGCGGCAGCGGCCGAGCCGATCGAGGCGCGGCGAGCAAATGAGACGCGACTGGATGTGTGAGGGGGCATCGCGGTCGAGAATATCACGGTGACGCGCCATCGCGATGCGCCGCGACGATGCGGCCAGACTCTCGATTGCGAGGCCGTCAGTTCCTGGTCTGATCCACCAGCTTGTTGCGCTTGATCCACGGCATCATCTCCCTGAGCTTGCCGCCGACCTGCTCGATCTGATGCTCGGCCGTGATGCGACGACGCGACAGCAGGGTCGGCGCACCGGCGCGACTTTCGAGAATGAAGCTCTTCGCATATTCGCCGCTTTGAATGTCCTTCAGGCACTGACGCATCGCGTCCTTGGTTGCGGCAGTCACGATCTTCGGGCCGGTCACGTACTCACCGTATTCGGCATTGTTCGAGATCGAATAATTCATGTTCGCGATGCCGCCTTCGTAGATCAGGTCCACGATCAGCTTCAACTCGTGCAGGCACTCGAAGTACGCCATCTCGGGCGCGTAGCCCGCTTCCACCAGCGTCTCGAATCCGGCCTTGATCAGTTCGACCGCGCCGCCACACAGCACCGTCTGCTCGCCGAACAGGTCGGTCTCGGTCTCTTCGCGGAAGTTGGTCTCGATGATGCCCGCGCGTCCGCCGCCGATCGCGGCCGCATACGACAACGCGATGTCGCGCGCATGGCCGGACGTGTCCTGATGCACGGCGATCAGCATCGGCACGCCACCGCCCTGCGTGTAGGTCGAGCGCACCGTATGTCCGGGCGCCTTCGGCGCGACCATCACGACATCGAGGTCCGCGCGCGGCATGACCTGCCCGTAGTGGATGTTGAAGCCGTGCGCGAACGCGAGCGTCGCTCCCTGCTTGATGTTGGGTTCGATGTCTTCGCGATACACCTGCGCGATGTGCTCGTCGGGCAACAGCATCATCACGAAATCCGCGCCCTCGACGGCCTTCTCCACTTCCTTCACCGTCAGGCCGGCCTTCTTGACCTTGTCCCAGCTCGCGCCGCCCTTGCGCAGACCGACGGTGACCTTGCCGCCCGAGTCCTGCAGATTCTGCGCATGAGCGTGGCCCTGCGAACCGTAGCCGATGATGGCGACCTTCTTGCCCTTGATGAGCGAGAGGTCGGCGTCCTTGTCGTAGTAGACGTTCATGTCATTCCCTTGAATGGATCGCTGGATGTGGATGATGAAGGCTGCGCGGCGCGCGACGTGTTGTACTCGCGTCTCAGACTTTGAGGATGCGTTCGCCGCGACCGATGCCCGACGACCCGGTGCGGACCGTCTCGAGGATCGCCGCGCGATCGATCGCGCCGATGAAGGCTTCGAGCTTCGCCGCCGCGCCGGTCAGTTCGATCGTGTAGCTCTTCTCGGTCACGTCGATGATGCGGCCGCGAAAGATGTCCGCCGTGCGTTTCAACTCTTCGCGTTCCTTGCCGACGGCGCGCACCTTGATCAGCATCAACTCGCGTTCGATGTGCTGGCCTTCGGTGAGATCGACGACCTTCACGACTTCGATCAGGCGGTTCAGATGCTTGGTGATCTGCTCGATCACGTCGTCCGAGCCCGCGGTCACGATCGTCATGCGCGACAGCGTCGCGTCCTCGGTGGGAGCGACCGTCAGCGTTTCGATGTTGTAGCCGCGCGCCGAGAACAGACCGATCACGCGCGACAGCGCACCGGCTTCGTTTTCGAGGAGGATCGATATGATGTGTCGCATCACAGATCCTCCGCGCCCAGCAGCATCTCGGTGAGGCCACGGCCGCTCTTCACCATCGGCCAGACGTTCTCGGTCTGGTCGGTGATGATGTCGAGGAACACCAGACGATCCTTCTTCGCGAAGGCTTCCTTCAAAGCGGGCTCGACATCGGCCGGCTTGTCGATGCGCACGCCGATGTGCCCGTAGGCCTCGGCGAGCGCGACGAAGTCCGGCAGTGCGTCCATGTAGCTCTCGCTATAGCGGCTCGAGTAGTCGATCTGCTGCCACTGCCTCACCATGCCGAGGTAGCGGTTGTTGAGGCTGATGATCTTCACCGGCAAGTGGTATTGCTTGCAGGTCGAGAGCTCCTGGATGCACATCTGGATGCTGCCCTCGCCCGTCACGCATGCGACATCCGCACCGGGGTTCGCCTTGATGACGCCCATCGCCGCAGGCAGGCCGAAGCCCATCGTTCCCAGGCCCCCCGAGTTGATCCAGCGACGCGGCGCATCGAAGCGGTAGTACTGCGCGGCCCACATCTGGTGCTGGCCGACGTCGGAGGTCACGAAGGCGTTGCCGCCGGTCACGTCCCACAGCTTCTCGATCACGAACTGCGGCTTGATCGCATCGCCGGACTTCGCATAAGCGAGGCAGTCCTTCTTGCGCCACTCGTTGACCTGCGACCACCACGCCGACATGCGCTTGACGTCGGCCTTTGCATCACGCTGCGCCTTGTCCTGCGTGCCATCGATTTGCGCAATCATTTCGATCAGCACGTCGCGCACGTTGCCGACGATCGGCACATCGACCTTCACGCGCTTGGAGATCGACGAGGGATCGATGTCGATGTGAATGATCTTGCGTGGGTTCTGCGCGAAGTGCGCGGGGTTGCCGATCACGCGATCGTCGAAGCGCGCGCCGACCGCGAGCAGCACATCGCAATGCTGCATGGCCATGTTGGCTTCGTAGGTCCCGTGCATGCCCGGCATGCCGACGAACTTCGGATCGCTCGCCTTGAATCCGCCCAGGCCCATCAAGGTGGTCGTGCACGGCGCACCGAGACGTTCGACCAGACGGTTCAATTCGCTAGACGCATTCGCCAGGATCACGCCGCCTCCGGCGTAGATCATCGGACGCTCGGCGGCGAGCAACAACTGCAGCGCCTTCTTGATCTGTCCGAGATGCCCCTTCTCGGCGGGCTTGTACGAACGCATCTCGACAGGCATCGACGCGTACTCCGACTGCGCGAACTCGGCCTTGTGCATCGAGATGTCTTTGGGAATGTCGACCAGCACCGGTCCTGGCCTGCCGGTCTTGGCGATGTAGAACGCCTTCTTGATCGTCAGCGCAAGGTCCTTCACGTCCTTGACGAGAAAGTTGTGCTTGACGCACGGGCGCGTGATGCCGACGGTGTCGCATTCCTGGAACGCGTCCTGCCCGATCGCATAGCTGGGCACCTGGCCGGTGATCACCACCATCGGGATCGAATCCATGTAGGCGGTCGCAAGACCCGTCACCGCGTTGGTGACTCCGGGCCCGCTCGTGACGAGCGCGACACCGATCTTGTTGCTCGAACGCGAATAGGCATCGGCCGCATGCAACGCGGCCTGCTCGTGCCTGACGAGGATGTGCTGGAATTTGTCCTGCTTGAAGATCTCGTCGTAGATGTAGAGGACTGCGCCCCCGGGATAGCCGAACACGTGTTCGACACCTTCCGCGGCGAGGCAGCGCACGACGATTTCTGCGCCTGTAATTTCCATCTTGTTCCTTTCAAGGTCCACTGGAGATTGATTGGACGTTCTCCCCACTCGCTTGTGGCGCGGGCTCGAACTACGCGAATTCGCAACGCTAGTGAGCGAAACGGCTTACGGCGCGCTGTCTGGCGGTGGCATCTTGCGCGACCGCCCTACGGCATGAATCAAACGCTGCGGTCCGATATGCCGGATGCTGCAGCGAGCCGCGGACGATAACGCACGCTCCCCGAGACGGTCAAGCCGGCAGGCGAGATGCGGGCGCGACCCGGGCCGTTTCGCGCATTTGTTAGCATTGCCGCCTTTCAAGATCGCCGAGCGTCGAATGGCTCCATGCCTTTCGATGCGACGTGACGCCGATTCGCGACGCCAACCC
This sequence comes from Burkholderiales bacterium, assembly GCA_038318315.1. GTDB lineage: Bacteria > Pseudomonadota > Gammaproteobacteria > Burkholderiales > Burkholderiaceae_D > CAHJXF01. The sequence goes on from JBBQCA010000087.1 coordinate 6,191, forward strand.
GCGCCGCCGCCTCATGGCCAGTTCCGCAGAACTCTCCCAATTCCTGGAATCCGTCGAACGTCGCGCGTTCAAGCAAGCGGTATTTGCCGTCCGCGAAGACGCCTCCGCGTTCGACATCGTCCAGGACGCCATGATCAAGCTGGCCGAGAGCTATGGCGAGAAGCCGGCCAACGAATGGCCGATGCTGTTCCAGCGCATCCTGCAGAATGTCATCCACGACTGGTTCCGCAGGCAGAAGGTCCGCTCGACCTGGACGACGTTGTTCTCCGACCTGTCAACCGGAAAGGACAACGAAGAGTTTGACTTCCTGGAGAGTCTTGAAGCCGAGGACGGCTCTCGGTCTTCCGAGAGTGCCGCGGACCAGGTCGAACGCAGCCAGGTACTGGCCGCGATCGACTCCGAGGTTCAGCGACTGCCGGCTCGTCAACGAGAGGCTTTCGTTTTGCGTTACTGGGAAGAATTGGACGTCGCCGAAACGGCTGCGGCCATGGGTTGTTCGGAAGGAAGCGTCAAGACGCACTGTTCCCGGGCGACACATGCACTCGCTCAGGCCTTGAAGGCGAAGGGGATCAGACTATGAAGCGCCTCGGTACTCACAACGACGCGGACGAAAGCGCCGGCAAGCGGGCCCACGCCGACGATGCCGAGGGTCGTTTTGCATTCCTTATCCGGCAGGCATTGAACGAGTCGGCAGCCGCGCTCGCGCCCGCAACACTGGAACGGCTCGCAACCGCGCGCAAGGCCGCCTTGCGCACTCAGAAGCAACCTCAGCCGCGTCGTGTCTCGGCATGGCAACCCGAGCTCGCGCACGCTTATGCCGGTGGTAGTGACTCTGGTGACCGCGATGACAATGCGAGGTCGGGCTTCGGCTTTGCGCGGATGGGCCTGGCGTTCTCGGCACTGGTGGTGGTGGGCGCGTGCCTGACCGGCCTCTACCAGTTCGAGCAACAGCGTCGCATCGAAGAGTTGGCCGATATGGACGCGGCCGTGTTGACCGATGACCTGCCGATCAGCGCCTACGCCGACCACGGCTTCAACGCGTTCCTGAAGCAGAATCCATGAGAGCAGTGCGCAAGCGGCGCTTGCGCGTTGCAGCTTCGATCGGATTCCTTGCCGTCGCCTCGGCGCTTGCCTTGCCCGTTCACGCCGCCGACACGGCGGCCAAAGCGACTGCGCCTGTCATCACCAGCTCGGCGCCCGCATTCAAGCCGGCGCGTCCCTACTGGCTCGAACTCACGGTCGCGCAGCGACAGGCATTGGCCCCGCTGTCCGACGATTGGGAACGGCTCGACGGTCAGACCAAGAAGAAATGGGTCGAGATCGCTAATCGCTATCCGAAGATGAATCCCGAGGAGCAGCAGCATACGCAACAGCGCATGCGCGAGTGGGCGCTACTGACGACGGAACAACGAAGAGTCGCGCGCGACAGCTTCGCCCGCGTGCGCGCAATGCCTCCCGAACAGCGCGCCGAGATGCTGCGCAAGTATCGGGAACTGCCCGACGAAAAGAAGCACGAACTCGCCACCCAGAGCCGGGCGACCAAGATGATCCTGGTGCCCAAGCCGCAACCGACACCGCCTTCGCGGCGCGGCCAGATCGTCGAGGGCGCCAAGGTCAAGAACCCGGCCCTGGCGGCGCAGAAAGCGGCGGCACCTCGCGCGTCGACTGCGCCTGACGCCATCAAGCCCGCAGAGGCCGCCAAGCCGCAGCCCGGTGCGCCGGCCTCCATCGGCCCGGCGGTAGCGCCGCCGGCGACACCGCCTGCGGACGCGCCGGCCAGATGACCGCGGAAGACATCGCGCTCACGCCAACACAGTCGTCCGTCGAGTCAAGCGTGACGCCGTCGCTCAAGCGTCGCTTCCTGTCGATGACGTATGAAGCGATGCTGCTTTTCGCGGTGAGCTTCATCGCTGACTATCTCTTCGATGCGCTCACCCAGAGCCGGCACGCATTGATGCTGCGCCACGCCCGCCAGCTGTGGTTGTTCGCGGTGCTGGGCGTGTATTTCACGTGGTTCTGGATGCATGGCGGGCAGACGCTGGCGATGAAGACCTGGCGCATCCGGCTGGCAGGTCCGAACGGCTCGCCCCTCCTGCTCGGACGCGCGCTCGCGCGCTATGCGCTTCTGTGGATCGCCGTGCTGCCGACGCTCGCGATTCTCGCGGCGCTGGATATCGACGGATGGATGGCGGTCATTGCGCTCGGACTCGCGCTCGTCTTGCCGCCTTTCTACGCGCTCTTCGATCGCGAGCGGCAGTTCATTCACGATCGGTTGCTGGGCACGCGCCTGGTTTCGGTCTGATCAGGCACCGATGATCGCCACGATCCTGCGGGTATTCTGGATCGTCACGCTCGTCGCGGCCGGCGTTCTCGCATGGTGGTCGGTGCGTCTCGTCGGCGCGGACATCGGACCCTGGGCCGCGGGGCTGGCTGGCGCTGCGATCGCGTTCGTGCTCCACCCGGCGCTGATTGCGATCAACTTCATCATGTCCCGCGTCGCGGGCGATCGGGTGCCCGCGGGCTTTCGTCTCACGCCATGGCAGGCGCTCAAGACTTACGACGCGGAGATCGATGCGTCGATGCGCGGCTTCTGGTTTGCCACGCCCTTCCTTCTTCATCGACCCGCTGCGCGGCCGGCCGAAGCGACGGCCAAGCGTCGCTTTCCCATCCTCTTCGTCCACGGCTATTTCTGCAATCGCGCGATCTGGCTGTCGTTCATGCGCGACGCGGCCGCTCGCGGATACCTGTGCGAAGCGCTGATCCTCCCGCGACCCTTCGCACCGATCGAATCGAATGCCTCCTTCGTCGATGCCGCGATCGACGATCTGCTGGCACGCGCCCGGCACGAGACCGAAGGCGCGCCTGCCGATCGCGTCGTGATCGTTGCGCACAGCATGGGAGGCCTGGTGGCGCGTGCCGCCCTTCAACGCATCGATGCGTCGCGCGTCGCGCATGTGATCACGCTCGGCACGCCGCATCACGGCGCGTTCACGGCCCGCTACTGGGATATTCCGAACGTCGTGCAGATGCGCCTGGGCAGTCCTTGGCTCATCGCGCTCGACGCTGAGGAGATGCGGGGACACGGACTGCCACGCTCGGCATGGACAACGCTGTTCAGCTATCACGACAACATGGTCTTCCCGCAGGAAACCGCGCTGCTCAAAGGCGCGCACACGATACCGATCGGCGGCGTAGGCCACGTCGCCCTGGTCTATGACAAGCGGGTGCGGGCGGCGGTATTCGAACGTCTCGAGGCCATCGCGCCGCGTTAAGGAGCGGCGGCTTCGTATCCTCTGGGAATCGACGCGAGCAACTTCTGCGTGTACGGATCCTGCGGCGTGCGATAGATCGTGTCGGCATCGGCGATCTCGACCACCTCGCCCTTGTTCATCACCATCACGTCGTCGGAGATGTACTTGACGACCGCGAGGTCGTGCGAGATGAACAGATACGCGAGACCGAACTCGTCCTGCAGATCGAGCAGCAGGTTGAGCACCTGCGCCTGCACGGACACGTCGAGCGCCGAGACCGACTCGTCGCAGATCAGCACTTCGGGTCTCATCGTCAGGCAGCGCGCGATCGCGATGCGCTGACGCTGGCCACCCGAGAACTCGTGCGGATATTTGTGCAAGGCCGACTCGGCAAGGCCGACGCGCTTGAGCCAGAGCGCTGCCGCGCGCATGCGCGCGGCGTCGTCGGCTTCGATCGCGTGGATGCGCATCGGCTCGAGCAGAATCTGCGCAACCGTGAAACGCGGGTTGAGCGACGCATACGGATTCTGGAACACGATCTGCAGGCGTCGGCGCATCGCCATCAGTGCGCCACGCGAGAGCGTCAGGATGTCGCGTCCCTCGAACCACACTTCGCCGCCACTGGCTTCGTGCAGGCGCATCACTGACAGCCCCACGGTGGTCTTGCCCGACCCCGACTCGCCCACGAGTCCCAGGGTGCGTCCGCGCCGCAGCTTGAACGACACGCTCTTGACCGCGGCGACTTCGGTGCTGCCGAACACGCCGCTCTTGACGCGAAAGTTCTTCGACAGACGCTTGACTTCGAGCACCACGTCGCCGTCGGCACGGGGCGCGCGGTCCGGCAACGCGTCGAGCACGTGCGCGCCTGCGAGGCGGCCCGAGAGAAAGTCCGCGACCACCGGGAGTCGCGAGGGCCGCTTTTCCAGCGGCGGCCGGCAAGCGAGCAGCGCCTGCGTATAAGGCTCGCGGGCGTCTTCGAAGATCGCTGCCACGCTGCCGCGCTCGCGCACCTCGCCGTGCTGCATGACCACGACCTCGTCGGCGAATTCGCCGACCACGCGCAGGTCGTGCGTGATGAACATCACGCTCATCGCATGCTCGCGCTTCAGGCGTGCGATCAGGTCGAGGATCTGCTTCTGGATCGTCACGTCGAGCGCGGTGGTCGGCTCGTCGGCAATCAGCAGGCGCGGCTTGCAGGCGATCGCCATCGCGATCATCACGCGCTGTTGCTGCCCGCCCGACATCTCGTGCGGGTAACGCGCCAACGCATTCCTGGCATCGGGGATGCCGACTTCATCGAGCAACTCGACCACGCGCTTTCTGAGCGCATCGCCGCGCAGGCTCGCGTGGATCGCAAGCGTCTCGGCGACCTGATTGCCGACCGTGAAGACCGGATTCAACGACGTCATCGGCTCCTGGAAAATCACCGAGATGTCGTTGCCGCGCAGTCGCTTGATCGCGGACATCGGCTCGCGCGTGAGCTCGCGACCATCGAAGCGGATCGAGCCCGACACGATCGCGTTGTCGGGCAACAGGCGCAGCACCGACATCGCGGTCACGCTCTTGCCGCTGCCCGATTCGCCGACCAAGGCGACGGTGCGATTGACGGGGATCTCGAAGCTCACGCCCTTGACCGCGTGAAAGAGCCTGTCCTTGCCGACGCGAAAATCGACCCGCAGGTCGTCGATGGCCAGAAGCGGCGCGCTCGCGCTGGCCAAGGTCGACGCAGGCGCGGATGTCATCCGGTCATCCGAGCTTGGGATCGAGCGCATCGCGCAGGCTGTCTGTGAAGAGCGCGAACGCGGTCACGAGCACGGCCATGCCCGCGCCCGCGGCCGCGAGTTGCCACCACTTGCCGATCACGAGTTCACTCTGCGCTTCGGCGAGCATCGTGCCCCACGACACCATGTCGACCGGCACGCCCAAGCCGAGAAACGAGAGGATCACCTCGGCCTTGATGAAAGACACGACGTGCAGCGACAACTGCACCAGGATCACGTGGCTCGCATTGGGCAGGATGTGCACGAACATGCGCGATGCGTTCGACGCGCCGATCGCATCGGCCGCGCGCACGTATTCGCGCGCGCGATGCTTGATGTATTCGGCGCGCACCAGGCGATAGATGCCGGTCCATCCGGTGAAGCCCAGCACAGCGATGATGGTGAGCACACCCGCGTTCGACAGCAGTGTGCTGGCACGAAACACCGCGGCGAACGCGAGGATAAGAAGGATGTAGGGAATCGACGTGAAGATGCTGTAGAACCATTCCAGCGCATCGTCTATCCAGCCGCGAAAGTAGCCGGCAGTTGCACCGAGCAGCGTGCCGATCGTGGTCGCAAGCAGCGCCGCGACCAAACCCACGAAGATCGACACTTGAGCACCCTTGACCGCTTTCTTCACCACATCGCGGCCCCACTTGTCTGCGCCGAACGGCAACGTGTCACTGCGATGAAGCACGCCGATCTGAATGCGAGATGTGCGCTCGGCCCATTCCTTGTATTTCGGCGCGAGCGGATCGACGTCCGAGATATCGACAGCCTGCACGTTGGCGCTCTTGCCCGCCTTCGCGGTCTGGTCGAGCGCGGCCGTAGCCGATTCGAGGTTCTCCACATTGCCGAGAAAGCTCGGGCTCGCATACGAGACGCCGCGCTCGACCTGCCAGTCCGCAGCGATCAGTCCGGTAAAGGACGCGAGCACCAGCAACAAGTAGATTGCGACCACGATCATCGAGACGATGCCGACGCGATCATGCAAGAGACGCTTGCCTGCGGCGCGCCATACGCTCGTCGATGGACCGTCGCGATGATCGACGACCTCGTCAGGCGGCGGCAACGCGATCGCGCTTTCCGCCAACGGATTGGCGGGCACGCCGGAGGATTCGTCGACGAGCGTCATTTGAACGACACGCGTGGATCGACGACCTTGTAGAGCACGTCGGCGAGCAGATTGATCAGCATCGTCAGCATTGCGAGATACACGGTCGCGGCCTTGATCACGGGGAAGTCGCTGCGATTGACCGCGACGATGATCTCGCGGCCGATGC
>JBBQCA010000088.1:0-12466 GCA_038318315.1 Burkholderiales bacterium
CTCGACCCCTTCAAGCAGCACGTCTATCGCGAGCGCGATCATGCCCAGGCTGATTGAGGGCTCGATCGCCGAAGGCGGTCGCGTCGTCGACGACGCATGGACGTTCGTCGATGCGATCGAAGCCCTGCACGACCTGGCCGACGACGCGTCGGTGCTGGTCCCGCTCGCGCTGTACAAGGCCGAGCGCGTTGCCTTGCTCGAGCGCACCGCGCCGCTCGGGGTGCGACTCGAAGCGAGCGACGAGCCTGCGGACCTGGCCGCCGATCTTTCACGGATCGCGCTGATCGCAATCGATTTTCCCAAGTTCACCGACGGCCGCGGCTATTCGATCGCGCGTCTCTTGCGCGAGCGTCTTGGCTATCGCGGTACGTTGCGCGCCGTGGGCGATGTGCTGCGTGATCAATTGTTCTACATGCTTCGCAGCGGCTTCGATTCGTTCGCGATGAAGCATCAGGACATGATCGACGATGCGTTGTCCTCGTACCGCGTTTTTTCGGAGGGCTATCAGACTTCGGTCGATCGCCCGGTCCCGCTCTTCAAGCGGCGCGGCCTGGAACGCAAGACGCCCGAGGCGACGGCATGAGTCCGCTGCCCACCGCGCTGGCAAGCAAAGTCGAGGACGCGCGTGCGCTTCTGTTGCGCGCGGCCCGCGAGCATGCGCCCGCAGTCTTCACGACCAGCTTCGGCGCGGAAGACATGGTGATCTTCGATCTGATCGCCGGCAGCGACGATGATGCCGACACCGATGCGGCGAAGACGACGAAGGCCATCGCGATCGCGACGCTCGATACCGGTCGCCTGCCCGACGAGACCTATCAGGTCTGGCAACGCGCGACCGAACGCTATCGCCGCAAGGTCGATGCCTTCTTCCCCGCCGCGTCCGCGCTCGAGCAATACGTGCGCATCCACGGCATCAACGCGTTCTACGACAGCGTGCCCGAGCGCAAGGAGTGCTGCCACATCCGCAAGGTCGAGCCGCTCAATCGCGCGCTCGCCGGCCGGAAGGCGTGGATCACGGGACTACGTCGCGCGCAGGCCGCGTCGCGCGGCGATCTCGCGCTCGAGGCATATGACCCCGATCACGAGCTTGTGAAATTCAGTCCGCTGGCCGACTGGTCCGAGGACGACGTGTGGGCATATCTGCGCGCACGCGACGTACCGGTGAACGCGCTGCATGCGCGCGGCTACCCCAGCATCGGATGCGCGCCGTGCACGCGCGCGATCGCACCGGGCGAGGATGTTCGCGCCGGGCGTTGGTGGTGGGAATCGGCACTTGGCAAGGAATGCGGACTGCATCCGGCGCAAGCCGAAACGCAGACAGCGTAGCAAGCACCATGACGATACTTCTCGAAGACGAAGCGATTTCCACGGCGCGTGTCGATGCGCTTGCAGCGGTCGCGCCCGCGCCGCTGAATTCGGTCACGCGGTCCGACGCCGCGCATCTCGAGCGCCTCGAGTCCGAAGCGATCCATGTGATGCGCGAAGTCGCGGCCGAATGCGGCAATCCGGTCCTGCTGTTTTCGGGCGGCAAGGACTCGATCGTGATGCTGCGTCTGGCCGAGAAAGCCTTTCGTCCGGGCCGCTTTCCCTTCCCGTTGATGCACATCGACACCGGCCACAACTTTTCCGAGGTGATCGCGTTTCGCGATGCGCGCGCGGCCGAGCTCGGCGAGCGCCTGATCGTGCGCTCGGTGGAGGATTCGATCGCGAGCGGTCGCGTGCGATTGAAGAGTCCCGACGAATTGCGCAATCCGCATCAGAGCGTGACGCTGCTCGACGCGATCGAGGAGTTCGGATTCGACGCCTGCTTCGGCGGCGCGCGTCGCGATGAAGAGAAGGCCCGTGCGAAGGAACGCATCTTTTCGTTTCGCGATGCCTTCGGCCAATGGGACCCGAAGAACCAGCGGCCCGAACTCTGGAGCCTCTACAACACGCGCGTCCACAAGGGCGAACACATGCGCGTCTTCCCGATCTCGAACTGGACCGAGCTCGACGTGTGGCAATACATCGCGCGCGAGAAGCTCGCGGTGCCCGACATCTACTTCGCGCACACGCGGCCGGTGATCGCGCGCGGCAGCGCATGGATGCCGGTTTCGCGCCTGGTGCAGCCCAAGGAGGGCGAGGTCGTGGTCGAGAAGAGCGTGCGCTTTCGCACGGTCGGGGACATGACCTGCACGGCGCCGGTGGAGTCGCACGCGGCCACGGTCGCGGCGATCGTCGCCGAGACCGCGGTCACGCGCATCACCGAGCGCGGCGCGACGCGCATGGACGATCAGACTTCGGACGCATCGATGGAGTTGAGGAAGAAGGAAGGGTACTTCTGACATGGACCTGCTTCGTTTCTCCACCGCCGGCAGCGTCGACGACGGCAAGAGCACGCTGATCGGCCGCCTGCTCTACGACGCCAAGTCGATCTTCGAGGATCAGTACAACAATCTCGTGCGCACCACCGCGCGACGCGGCGGTGTCGGCGGCAACGTCGACGCGGTGCTCGACGATGGCGTCGCGGTCGATCTCGCGCTGTTGACCGACGGTCTGATCGCCGAGCGCGAGCAGGGCATCACGATCGACGTCGCCTATCGTTACTTCTCCACGCCCGAGCGCAAGTTCATCATCGCCGACACGCCCGGCCACGAGCAGTACACGCGCAACATGGTGACCGGCGCATCCACGGCCGACCTCACCATCGTTCTGGTCGATGCAAAGAAGGGCGTGCTGCCGCAGTCGCGCCGTCACGCGGCGATCGCCAGCCTGCTCGGTATCCGGCACGTGGTGTTCGCGATCAACAAGATGGATCTGGTCGATTACGACAAGGCGCGCTTCGATACCTTGAAGCACGAGATCCAGGCGATCGCCAACAAGCTCGCGCTGCGCGATGTGCGCTGCATTCCCGTGTCCGCGCTGCGCGGCGACATGGTGGTCGAACGCGGCGCGCGTCTCGATTGGTATCGCGGCCCGACGCTGCTCGAGCATCTCGAAAGCGTCGACGTGTCGCCGGCCGTCGATGTGCCGTTCCGGTTTCCCGTACAACTCGTCAGCCGTCCCGGCCTGCCTGCGGATCGGACTGATGCCTACGTGCGCGGCTACATGGGTCGCATCGAGTCGGGGACGATTCGCACCGGCGATCGCGTGGTGGTGCAACCCGGTGAGCGCGAGACGCGGGTGAAAAGCATCGTGACGCTCGACGGTACGTTGACGGAAGCGCACGCGCCTGAATCGATCACGCTGTTGCTCGACGACGAGATCGACATCTCGCGCGGCGACCTGATCGCGCGTGCCGCCGCGCCCGCCGCCGCCGTCAAGAGCTTGGATGCGACGCTGTGCTGGATGGACGCGCAAGCGCTCGTGCCCAGTGGGCGCTACCTGATCAAGCACGCCACGCGAACCACCAAGGCGGTGATCGAAGCGGTGACGAGCAAGCTCGATATCGCGACGCTCGAATTGCGCGATGAGGTCAACGGCGAGCTCACGATGAACGAGATCGCCCGCGTTCGCATTCGTACGCGCGATCCGCTGATGATCGATGCATACGCCGACAATCGTGCGACCGGGGCATTCATCGTGATCGACGAGGTCACCAACCACACGGTCGCCGCGGGCATGGTAAGCCGCGCTGCAGTCGACAATGGGGCCGGCAGGCGCTGACATGGCATCCGATACGTTCGGTACGGTCTATCTGGTCGGCGCGGGTCCGGGGGCCAGCGACCTGCTGACCCTGCGCGCCGCGCGCCTGCTGGAGGCGGCCGACATCGTCTTGCACGACGCGCTGGTGCATGCCGATACGCTCGCGCTGGCTTCCCGCGCGATCAAGGTCGCAGTCGGCAAGCGTTGCGGCCGTCTCTCTTCTGCGCAGCATTTCATCAACAAGCGCCTGGTCGATGCCGCGCGCGAACATCGCGTGGTAGTGCGACTCAAGGGCGGGGACCCGATGCTGTTCGGGCGCGTGCAGGAAGAGATCGATGCTTTGCGCGCAGCGGGTGTGCCGTTCGAGATCGTGCCGGGCGTGACGGCCGCGCTCGCAGCGAGCGCGGAACTGGAGACCTCGTTGACGCGCCGCGCCGATGCGAGCTTCGAAGGCAGCCGCAGCGTGGTCTTCGTCACGCCCAGGGTGGCAGCCGATGCAAACGACAGCGATGCGATGCGCTGGATCGCTGCGGTCAACGCTGCCGATACCGCGGTGCTGTACATGGCCTCCCGCGAGGCCGATCGTATTGCCGCGCTGCTGATCGCGGCGGGAAGAAAGGGATCGACCCCGGTCGCTCTGGTCGAGAATGCTTCGTTGCCGAACGCCTTCGTTCGCGTGATGACGCTGGCCGAACTCGCACGCGATGGACTGGCCGCGCTCGATGGCCCGGCAACGCTGGTGATCGGAGAAATCGTTCGACGGGCCGTCGTCCTCGATGTGGATCGCGTGCAGGAACAAAGCAGGGCCGCGTGAACTCCCGATCGAAATCCACGCGTCGACCACGGTCGTACGCGCGCCCGGTCCTGCTCTACGCTCTGGCGGCGGGCGCGGCGTTGCTGCTTGCCATTTCGATTTTCCCCACGGCGAAGAGCGGGCCGCGAGGCGCAACCGAGATCACGCTGCTCAACGTCTCGTACGACCCCACGCGAGAGCTGTATCAGAACTTCAACAAGGCGTTCGCGGCATACTGGAAAGACAAGACCGGCGACGTCGTGACGATCAAGCAATCGCACGGAGGCTCGGGCAAGCAGGCGCGTTCGGTGATCGACGGCATCGATGCCGATGTCGTGACCCTGGCACTTTCTTATGACATCGACGCGATCGCCGAGCGCAAGGTGATCGCAAGCGATTGGCAGCAGCGTCTGCCTGAACGCAGCGCGCCCTTCACGTCGACGTTCGTGTTGCTGGTGCGCAAGGGCAATCCCAAGGGCATCGTGGATTGGGACGACATCGCCAAGCCCGGCGTGTCGGTGATCGTTCCCAATCCTAAGACTTCGGGCTGCGCGCGCTGGGCTTATCTCGCGGCCTATGGCTATGCGCTGAAGAAGAACAATGACGACGACGCGAAGGCGCGCGACTTCATTACGCGCGTTTATCGCAACGTGCCGTTGCTCGACTCGGGCGCGCGCGGCGCAACCATGACCTTCGCCGAACGCGCCGTCGGCGACGTGCTGCTCGCGTGGGAGAACGAGGCCCACCTCGCGAAGAAGGAATTCGGCGCGGACAGGTTCGATATCGTGATCCCGTCGATCAGCGTGCTCGCCGAACCGCCGGTCGCAGTCGTCGACAAGGTCGTGGACAAGCGCGGCACGCGCAAGGTCGCGGAGGCTTATCTTCAATATCTCTACAGCGACGAGGGGCAGGAGATCGCGGCGCGCAACTTCTATCGTCAGCGTTCGCAAAAGGTCGCCAAGAAATACGCGGCGAACTTTCCGAAGCTCGCGCTGTTCACGGTCGACGACACCTTCGGCGGCTGGGCCAGGGCGCAGAAGACCCACTTCGCCGACGGCGGCGTGTTCGATCAGATCTATCAACCCGGCGTAAAGTGAATCGGCGGGCCATTGCGGCTCGTATCGAACGCGTCATCAAGGAATCACGTGAAATTCGTCGCATCGATCGCATCGAAACTGCTGACCGTCGGAGCGCTGTCGCTGCTCGGTGCATCGAGCGCATTCGCGCAGCAGACCCTGCTCAATGCGTCGTACGACGTGGCGCGCGAGTTCTACAAGGACTACAACCCGGCCTTCGCAAAGTATTGGAAGCAGAAGAGCGGGCAGGACGTGACCCTGAATCAATCGCACGACGGCTCGAGCAAGCAGGCGCGCTCGGTTGCCGACGGGCTCGAAGCCGACGTCGTGACGATGAACTCCGCCAACGACATCGACTTCCTCGCGTCGCGCAACGTCGTGCCCGCCGACTGGGCGAAGAAGTTTCCGAACAATGCCGCGCCCACCTACTCGACCATGCTGTTCCTGGTGCGCAAGGGCAACCCCAAGGGCATCAAGGATTGGGACGACCTCGCCAAGCCCGGCGTGCAGGTCGTGATCGTCAATCCCAAGACCGGCGGCAACGGGCGCTACAGCTACATGGGCGCATGGGGCTATGCGAAGAAGAAGGGCATGAGTGACGCCGATGCCGGCGCGTTCGTCGGGCGCGTGCTGGCGAATGTACCGGTGTTCGCCACCGGCGGCCGCGGGGCAACCACCACCTTCCTGCAGCGCGGCGTGGGTGACGTGCTCGTGACCTTCGAGAGCGAGGTCGTGCAGATCGATCGCGAGTTCGGAGCCGGCAAGGTCGACCCGGTCTATCCGTCGATCAGCGTGCTCGCCGAGAACCCGGTCGCGGTGATCGATCGCGTCGTCGACAAGAAGGGCACCCGCGCGCTCGCGACCGCCTATCTCGAGTACCTCTACTCCGATGACGCGCAGGAGATCGCGGCCAATCACTATCTGCGCGTGCGCTCGCAGAAGATCGCCGCTAAGCACGCGGCGATCTTCAAGCCGATTCAGTTGTTCACCGTCGATGAAATGTTCGGAAGCTGGAAGCAGGCGCAGGAGAAGCACTTCAACGACGGCGGCGAGTTCGACAGGATCTACGGGGCGATCAAGCGATGATCGCAGGGTCGATCGCGCTGCGCCGGCCGAGCGTATTGCCCGGCTTTCATCTCGCGCTCGGCACGACGCTGCTGTATCTCGCGCTGATCGTCCTGATTCCGCTGTCGGCGGCGTTCCTGAAGACCTTCATGCTGACCTGGCCGCAGTTCGTGGCCACGGTGACCGCGCCGCGCGTGCTCGCGTCTCTACGGCTATCGTTCGGCGCGGCCTTGATCGCGGCGCTCGTCAATGCATTCTTCGGTCTGCTGCTCGCGTGGGTGCTGGTGCGCTACAAGTTTCCCGGCTCGCGCATCGTCGATGCGCTGGTCGATCTGCCGTTCGCGTTGCCGACCGCGGTCGCGGGCATCGCACTGACGGCCGTCTATGCGGAGAACGGCTGGCTCGGCGCGCCGTTGGCGGCCCTGGGCATCAAGGTCGCGTTCACGCCGGTCGGCGTACTGGTCGCGTTGATCTTCATCGGCCTGCCGTTCGTGGTTCGCACCGTGCAACCGGTGCTCGAGGACATGGAGCGTGAACTCGAGGAAGCGGCGCGATCGCTGGGCGCCAACGGGCTGCAGATTTTTGTGCGCGTGATCTTTCCGACCGTGATGCCGGCGCTATTGACCGGGTTCACGCTGGCCTTCGCGCGCGCGGTAGGCGAGTACGGATCGGTCGTGTTCATCGCGGGCAACATGCCGCTCGTGTCCGAGATCGCGCCGCTGGTGATCATCAGCAAGCTCGAGCAGTACGACTACTCGGGCGCGACCGCGATTGCGGTCGTGATGCTGCTCGCGTCCTTCGCGATGCTGCTGGCGATCAACCTGCTGCAGGGCTGGATGCGCAGGCGCAACGCGCAGGAGAGGAAGGTCTGATGTCTGCCGTCCTCGACAGGCTCGATCGCAACGATCTCCCGCGAGGGGCGGTGCGCAAGGGCATGACGCGTCGGCCCAAGGGGGCTGCGGCCTGGATGCCGATCGCGTTGATCGCGCTCGCGCTGGCCTATGTTGCGATCGCCTTGCTGGTGCCTCTTGCCGCGGTCTTCGTCGAAGCATTCCGCAAGGGCGCTGCCTACTACTTCGCTGCTATCGCCGAGCCCGATGCCTTGTCGGCGATCCGTCTCACATTCACGGCCGCGGCGATCGCGGTCCCCGCAAATCTGATCTTCGGCATCAGCGCGGCGTGGGCGATCGCCAAGTTCGACTTTCGCGGCAAGGCCATCCTGATCACGCTGATCGACCTGCCGTTCTCGGTCTCGCCGGTGGTGTCGGGGCTGGTGTATGTGCTGATCTTCGGTTTGCAAGGCTGGCTCGGACCGTGGCTTTCAGCTCACGACATCAAGATCATTTTCGCGGTGCCGGGCATCGTGCTGGCGACCATCTTCGTCACGTTTCCCTTCGTCGCGCGCGAGCTGATTCCCCTGATGCAGGCACAGGGACGCGAAGAGGAAGAGGCAGCGGTCGTGCTGGGTGCATCGGGCTGGCAGACGTTCTGGCGCGTGACTCTGCCGAACGTGAAGTGGGGCGTGCTCTACGGCGTGATCCTCTGCAACGCGCGCGCGATGGGCGAGTTTGGCGCCGTGTCGGTGGTGTCGGGTCACATCCGCGGCGCCACCAACACCCTGCCGCTGCACGTGGAGATTCTCTACAACGAATACAACTTCGCCGCGGCGTTCGCGTGTGCGTCGCTGCTCGCGTTGCTCGCGCTGGTCACGCTCGTGATCAAGACCGTCGTCGAGCGCCGCTATCTGAAGGAAACACGATGATGGAGTCGAGATGAGCATCAAGATCGAAAACGTCTCGAAGCGCTTCAACGATTTCGTCGCGCTCGACCACGTCGACCTCACGATCGAGCCGGGCGAACTGGTGGCCTTGCTCGGGCCCTCGGGCTCGGGCAAGACCACGCTGCTGCGCGTCATCGCAGGCCTCGAAGTGCCCGACGAAGGCCGCGTGTTTCTCGACGCCGAGGACGCCACCGGCAAGGACGTGCGCGAGCGCGCGGTCGGCTTCGTGTTCCAGCACTACGCGCTGTTCCGCCACATGACGGTGTTCGAGAACGTCGCGTTCGGCTTGCGCGTGAAGACCAAGAAGGAGCGGCCGAGCGAGGCCGTGATTCGCGAGAAGGTCCACGGCCTGCTCAATCTCGTGCAGCTCGACTGGCTGGGCGATCGTTATCCGCACCAGCTCTCGGGCGGTCAGCGCCAGCGCATCGCGCTCGCGCGCGCGCTCGCGATCGAGCCCAAGGTGCTGCTGCTCGACGAGCCCTTCGGCGCGCTCGATGCAAAGGTGAGAAAGGACCTGCGCCGTTGGCTGCGCCGTCTTCACGACGAGATCCAGTTGACCAGCGTGTTCGTCACGCACGATCAGGAGGAAGCGCTGGAAGTATCGGACCGCGTGGTGGTGTTCGATCATGGAAAGATCGAGCAGATCGGCGTGCCCGACGAGGTCTACGATCATCCCGCCACGCCGTTCGTGTATGGTTTTCTCGGCCACGCCAATCGCATCGAGAGCCGCGTCGATCGCGGTGTCGCGGCGATCGGACGCTCGCGCCTCGCGGCGCCCGAACACGCCACGGTGCTCGGTACCAACGGCACGGCGTATATCCGCCCGCACAATCTCGACATCGTCGATGACCCGGCGCACGCTGCGTTCTCGGCGCGCGTCGAACACATCGTGAAACTCGGCTCGACGGTGAGACTCGAAACCATCGACCTCTCGAATCATCAATTTCTCGAAGTCGAAGTGCCGCGTGAACGTTTCGATGAGCTCGAAGTGGCCGTGGGGTCGAATATTCAGCTGGCCGCACGTCGAGCCCGGGTCTTCATCGAAGGCGCAGCGGCCGCGAAGGAGTCGGCATGACGAACGATCGCAGCGATCGGGACCAAGGCGCCGGAACGACTGCGGCCATCCTCGAACGCGCTGCCGCGCGCGCCAGGCAGAAAGGCGTTCCCTATGCGGGACTGGTCACCCCCGGCGAGGCCCATGCGTTGATGCAGGCAGGCATTGCTACCATCGTCGATGTGCGTACGCGTTTCGAATCCGAGTATGTCGGCCGCATTCCGGGAACGCCCTTGATCGAATGGAAGGCGCTCGGTGCCGCGGTGCCCGATCCGCGTTTCATCGAGCAACTCGATGCGCTGCCCGACAAGCGCGAGAACCTGCTTTTTCTCTGCCGCAGCGGCGTGCGTTCGCATGCCGCTGCGGCAGCCGCAACCGCGGCTGGGCATCGTCACGCGTTCAACATACTCGAAGGCTTCGAGGGCGATCTCGATGACGAGAGGCACCGCGGCGAGACGGGCGGCTGGCGCAAGGCCGGCCTGCCGTGGATCCAGAGTTGACGCGACGGCGTTGGTGATCAGTCGGAGCGGTGCGGATTTATCAGCGGCTATACTGCGTTTCCAAGCTTGGTCTGCGCATCACCCTCTCGACTCGATGCGAAGGCTTCCGAAACGAACTGATCAGTGCGGGAAGGTCTTGCGACGATGGATGGAAGACGCGTCGATACACCTGGAAAGCTCGCCTTGGCGGGCTTTCTTGTTTGTGCGGGGCTGATCGGCTTCGCGCTCTATCTTCAATACGTGAAGGGCATCGAGCCCTGTCCGCTGTGCATGATCCAGCGCCTGTGGTTCATCGCACTGGGTCTCGTGTTCCTGGTCGCGGCCATACACAAGCCGTCGGGCGTGGGCGTGCGCGTCTATGGCGTGCTCGCGACCGCAGCGGCGCTCGCCGGCGCGAGCTTCGCAGTCCGGCACGTGTGGCTGCAATGGCATCCGCCCGAGAACCAGGCGTGCACGGCCGATCTCTTCTTTCAACTGCAGCAGTCCGAGTTCTTCGCAGTGATCGGACGCGCCTTGCAAGCGACCGGCGATTGCGCGAAAGTCGACTGGACGCTGTTGGGTCTTTCGATCGCCGGGTGGTCGCTGTTGTGGTTCGTCGTGCTGACGGCGTTGTCGCTGGCCTATCTCACGCGTAAACCGCGCGGCCGATCGAACTGGCTCTGACAAGGGGCTGTGACCCAAGGGGCAGTGACTTGAACAAGGCCTTCGTCAAGGAAAGCGAAAACGACGACGACGAGCTGGACGGCGACGTCGCATCGCCGCTGCCCGCGGGAGTGAAAAACTACATCTCGCCGGCGGGCTATCGACGCCTGAAGGACGAGCTCCTGCAACTGCTCGATGTCGAGCGACCCGAAGTGGTTCGCACCGTCTCGTGGGCTGCGTCGAACGGCGACCGTTCCGAGAACGGCGACTACATCTACGGCAAGAAACGCCTGCGCGAGATCGATCGACGCATACGCTTCCTGACGCGCCGCCTCGATATCGCGGAAGTCGTCGATGCCTCGCAGCACCTTGGCTCGGACCAGATCTTCTTTGGCGCCACCGTCGATTACATCGTCGATGGAAAAGACTCGCGGACCATCGAGATCGTCGGCGTCGATGAAGCCGAGCCGCTCGCGGGCAAGGTCAGCTGGGTGGCTCCGATCGCACGCGGGCTGCTCAAGGCGCGCGAAGGCGACATCGTCACCTTGCGAACGCCCGGCGGCGCGGAAGAGATCGAGATCGTCGAAGTGCGCTATCCGCCTCCGGATCAGTGAACAGGCCTGGCAGGAATCGAGCGCGTTCCTGACGACTCTTCAACTCTTGACGCGCGCGACGCGCACCGTTTCAGGCAGGCGCCGCAGGCGCCGCATCACGCGCGCGAGATGCGCGCGATCGGTCACCTGGATCATCAGGTGGATCAGGGTGATCTCTTCGGCCTCGTCGTCCATCGACACGTGCGCGAGGTTGGCGCCGGCCTCCGAGATCTCGACGGCGGCGCGCGCGAGTACACCGCGTTCGTTCTTCAACGACAGATCGAGCTTGAGGTTGAACAGGCGCGTGCCGTCGGCGTCGTCGGCCTTCTCCCATTGCGCGTCTATCCATCGATCGGGGTCGCGCAGCTTCTGGCGCGCGGCCGTGGGGCAATCGGTGGTGTGGACCACCAGCCCATGACCACGCTGGATGTGGCCGAAGATCGAATCGCCGGGGATCGGACGGCAACAGCGCGCGAGCGTGACCGACACACCGTCGGCGCCGCTAATCACGACCGGCATCACCGGCACCCTGGCCGCACCGGTTCCATCGCTTTCGAGAGCAGCCGAGGCGAGCACCAGGCGACGCGCGACGACGCCCGGCAGGCGGCGACCGAGGCCGATATGGGCGAGCAATTCGTCGCGACTCTTCGCACCGCTCTCGTACTCGACGCGTTGCCAGTCCGACTCGGGGAGTTCGTCGTAGCGTCGATCGATCTGCTGCAGGGACTGGTCGAGAAGGCGACGGCCCAGATCGATCGACTCCTCGTACTTCATGGTCTTCAGGTAATGCCGGATCTCCGAGCGCGCGCGACCGGTGCGAACGAAGTTGAGCCAGTTGGGATTGGGGCGCGACTCGGGCGAGGTGACGACTTCGACCACATCGCCCGACTGCAGCTCGGTACGCAGCGGTGAGAGCTCGCCGTTGATGCGCGCGGCGATGCACGCATTGCCGATGTCGGTATGGATCTGATAGGCGAAGTCCACCGGCGTCGAGCCGCGCGGCAAGGTGATGATCTTGGACATCGGCGTGAACACATAGACGGTCTCGGGAAACAGATCGACCTTGATGTGTTCGAGAAACTCGGCCGCGTCACCGGTCTGGTTTTGGATGTCGAGCAGCGATTGCAGCCATTGGTGCGCATGCGGCTGCGCATCCGACAACTCGTTGCTGTTCTTGTAGAGCCAATGCGCGGCGACGCCCGACTCGGCGACGCGATGCATGTCCTGCGTGCGGATCTGGAATTCCACCGGCGTGCCGAAGGGCCCGAGCACGGTGGTATGCAGCGACTGGTAGCCGTTGACCTTGGGGATCGCGATGTAGTCCTTGAACTTCGACGCC
>JBBQCA010000089.1:0-12405 GCA_038318315.1 Burkholderiales bacterium
GACGACGAAGTCGGGATAGTCCTTGAATTTCCGCTCGCCTTCGGCCGTCGTGAACGCCTGGAACTTGAGGCGCGACGCGAGTTCGATCAGCACTTCCTGGAACGGCTTGCATTGGCCGGTGGGCGGCAGCACCGGGATGCGCACCGAATCGACCGGGCCGTCGAACTCCGAGATCGGCCGGTCGAGCATGCTCATCACGTCGTGGCGTTCTAGATAGGTCGTGTCGGGCAGCACCAGATCGGCGAAAGCCACGGTTTCGCTCTGGAACGCATCGCACACCACGAGGAACGGGATCATGTACTCGCCGCGCTCGTCCTTGCGGTTCAGCATCTCGCGCGTAACCATCGTGTTCATGCTTGAGTTCCATGCCATGTTCGCCATGAAGATCAGCAAGGTGTCGATGCGATAGGGATCTCCCCGGACGGCGTTGGCGATGACGTTGTGCATCAGCCCGTGGACCGAAAGCGGATGCTCCCACGAGAACGCGTGGTCGATTCGTACGGGCGTACCGTCTGCGTTCAATGCGAGTTCGTCGGGATTCGCCGGATAGCCGAGCGGGGCCGAGTTGAGCGGCGTGTTCGGCTTGATCATCTCGGGCGAGTTGAACGCGCGGTAGTTCGGAACGATGTGGCGCGGGTAAGGCGCCTTGTGGCGAAAGCCTCCCGGCGCGTCGATCGTGCCGAGAACGCTCATCAGCACGGCCAGCGCGCGGATGGTCTGGAAGCCGTTCGAATGCGCCGCGAGGCCGCGCATCGCGTGGAACGCTACCGGCCGCGCTTGCGTGGTCGGATGAACTTTGCCCCACGTGTCGGTCCATGGGATCGGCAACTCGAAGGCCTGCTTGAGGGCGGTGTCGCCCATCTCGTGCGCGAGCTTGCGAATGCGCTCGGCGGGAATGCCGGTGATCGCCGAGGCCCACTCGGGCGTGCAGGTGGACACACGGTCGCGCAGCAATTGGAACGAGGGCGCAACGCGCGTGCCATCGGCCAGCGTGTAATGCCCTTCGAGTGCCGGATCGCAGCCATCGGCGATGCCTTCGGGATACGCGTTCAGGATGCGACCGCTGACCTTGTCCCATATGAGTTTGTTGTGAGGCTCGCGGCCGTCGGGCGGCGGCCCTTTCTCGGGGTTCGGATCGAACGCGAACAGGCCTTGCCTTGCGCAATCGTCGAGTACGACCAGCTGCGGCGCATTGGTGAAGCGCTTGAGAAACGCGTGGTCCACCAAGTCCGTACGGATCAATTCGTGCAGCAACGCCATGAAAAGCGCGCCATCGGTGCCCGGCTTGATCGGGATCCATTCATCGGCAATCGCCGAGTAGCCCGTGCGAACCGGATTGATCGAAATGAAACGGCCGCCGGCGCGCTTGAACTTGGAAATCGCAATCTTCATCGGATTGCTGTGATGGTCTTCGGCAGTTCCGATCATCACGAACAATTTTGCGCGGTCGAGATCGGGACCGCCGAATTCCCAGAAGCTGCCGCCTATCGTGTAGATCATTCCGGCGGCCATGTTGACCGAGCAGAAGCCGCCGTGCGCCGCATAGTTGGGCGTGCCGAACTGTCTTGCGAAGAGACCGGTCAGCGCCTGCATCTGGTCGCGGCCGGTGAAGAGCGCGAACTTCGTTGGATCGGTCGCGCGAATCTTGCCGAGCCGTTCCGTCAGGATTTCGAACGTGCGCTCCCATGAGATCGGCTCGAACTCACCCGCGCCGCGTTCGCTGCCGGCCTTGCGCAGCAACGGTTGCGTCAGCCGCGCCGGCGACACCTGCTTCATGATTCCCGACGCGCCCTTCGCACAGATCACGCCTTGATTGAGCGGATGGTTCGGGTTGCCGTCGATGTAGCGAATCTCGCCATCGCGCAGATGCACACGTATGCCGCACCGGCACGCGCACATGTAGCACGTCGTCGTCTTGACTTCGGTCGGCGCGCCCGGGGACGGCGACGCTAGCGGATTGTGGATAGGCTCGCTGGAAAGGAACTTGAGCACGGGGAGTCCTTGTCAGTTGCGCGCGTCGGCTGCGAATGCAGGTTCGGACGCGCAGGCCAGCACGGCGAGCGCCACCGAAGCGATGCGCGATTGCAGGGAGTCGGCGCGCGAGGTCAGCACAATCGGCACGCGCGCGCCGAGCACGAGACCGGCACAGTCGCCGCCGCCGATATAGTTGAAACTCTTGTACAGCATGTTGCCGGCGTTCAGATCCGGCATCAGCATCAGATCCACGTCGCCGGCCACCTTCGACTTCATCTTCTTGATGCGCGCCGCTTCGGCCGAGATCGCGTTGTCGAATCCGAATGGGCCTTCGACGATCGCGCCGGGCCACTCGCCCTGCTGCGCGAGCTCGACCAGCGCTTGCGCGTCCAGCGTCGCAGGGATGGCTGCATTGACGGTTTCCACAGCGGTGACGATCGCGACCTTGGGATGCACGATGCCGAGATGCTGCAACAGTCGCACTGCGTTGCCGACGATGTCGCGCTTGGTGTGCAAATTGGGCGCGATGTTCACAACGCAGTCGGTCAACGCGAGCAGCTTCGGATAGCGCGGCAGATCGAATACGAACGCGTGGCTGATGCGCGCGTCGCCGCGAAGTCCCGTGTGCTTGTGAACCACGGCAGACATCAGCTCGTCAGTGTGCAGGGAGCCCTTCATCAGCGCATCGAGCGCGCCTTCACGAGCGAGCGCGGTCGCACGCTGCGCGGCTTCAGGCGCTGTGCCAGCTGTGGCTATCAACTCGACCTCGCCCACATCGAACTGTGCTGCTTCGGCCGCTCGGATGATGTCCTCGCGCGGGCCGATCAATACGGGCTGCGCGACGCCGCTCGCGGCAATGCGCCGCGCCGCATCCAGCGCCAACGCGTCGCACGGGTACACCAGCCCGATGCGCGTCGCGCGAGCGGCCGAGTGCCGCCGCGCGCGCGCTACGAGCTCATCAAGGCGCGGATGCGTGGGCTTGTGCACGGTGCACGCGGCAGGCTCGGGTTAGACGTAGTCCTTGTATTTCTCAAGGAAGCGAACCGGCTTGGACAGCGCATCGCGGCGGAACGGATCGCCGAGTTCGCGCGTGCACATGATTTCGATGACGGTCGTCTTGCCCTCTTTCATCTGCGCATCGATCGCCTTCTTCAGTGCCGGACCCACGTCCTCGAGCTTGTCGACGACCACGCCTTCGGTACCCATCGCGATCCCGATGTCGGCGAAGCTGGTGTTGTCGAGCTCACCGGCGACGAAGCGACGGTCGTAGAAGTCGACCTGGTTCTTTTTCTCCGCACCCCATTGGCGATTGTGGAAGACGACAGCCGTGACCGGTATGTCGTGGCGCACGCAGGTCATGATCTCGGCCATGCTCATGCCCCAGGCTCCGTCGCCGGCATACGCGATCGCGGGACGATCCATCGCGGCGCACTTGGCACCGATGATGGTCGGCAACGCGTAGCCGCAATTGCCGAAGCTCATCGGTGCGAAGAAGCTGCGTGGCTCCTCGAAACG
The DNA here is from genome assembly GCA_038318315.1 of Burkholderiales bacterium. GTDB lineage: Bacteria > Pseudomonadota > Gammaproteobacteria > Burkholderiales > Burkholderiaceae_D > CAHJXF01. The sequence goes on from JBBQCA010000089.1 coordinate 3,490, forward strand.
CAGGTAGCTGTTGGCCACCGAGTTGATGTTGCCGATGTCGGTCGAAACCATGGCGCGCGGGGGCATCGCCTTTTCAAGTTCACGCAACACCTGGCGCGGGTGCAGCCAGTTGCCGGGTTCCTTCTTCTGCTCTTCGATCATGTCCAGGCTGTAGGGATCGCGCTCATGCGTCCACTCGTCGAGCTCCTTCTCCCAGGCCGCCTTCTCGGATTCGATCGTCTTGGCGCGTTCGGCCTTGGTGGCATCGCAGGCCAGCTTCTTGCCTTCCAGGCGCTGGGTCAGCGCGGCCGCTGCGGCCTTCGCATCGCCGTGAATGCCGACGGTGATCTTCTTGACCAGCCCGAGGTTGGTGTGATCGGCTTCGATCTGAATGATCTTCGCGTCCTTCGGCCAATAGTCCATGCCGTGCTGAGGCAAGGTGCCGAACGGGCCCATGCGTGAACCGAGCGCGACGACCACATCGGCCTGAGCGATCAGCTTCATCGCAGCCTTCGATCCCTGATAGCCGAGCGGGCCGGCCCACAGCGGATGACTGGCCGGGAAAGCATCGTTACGCAGGTAGCCGGTGACGACCGGCGCCCCCAGTCGCTCGGCCAGCGCCTTGCACTCTTCCACCGCGTCGCCCATCACGACGCCACCACCGGCCAGGATCACCGGAAACTTGGCGGTGGCCAGCAAGTCGGCCGCCTGGTTGAGGCTGTTCTCGCCGCCGGCGCCACGCTCGACGCGCATCGGCTTCGGAATCTCGCAGGTGATCTCGCCGTAGAAATAGTCGCGAGGAATGTTCAGTTGGGTCGGGCCATTTTCCGAGATCGCGCGGTCGAAACATCGCGCGGTGAACTCGGCCATGCGTTTGGGGTTGACGACGTGCCCCTGGTACCTGGTGAACTCCTGGAACATCGGCAACTGGTTGGCTTCCTGGAAGCCGCCAAGGCCTATGCCCATGGTGCCGGTCTCGGGCGTGATCATCACGACCGGGCTATGCGCCCAGTAGGCCGCCGCAATAGCTGTCACGCAATTGCTGATACCGGGCCCGTTCTGGCCGATAACGACGCCGTGGCGGCCGCTCACGCGCGCATAGCCGTCAGCCATATGGCCGCCGCCCTGCTCGTGCACGACCGGAATCAGTCGAATGCCAGCGGGCGCGAAGATGTCCATCGCGTCCATGAAGGCGGAACCCATGATGCCGAATATGTCGGTCACGCCGTTGGCGACCATGGTCTCGACGAAGGCTTCGGACGGCGTCATCTTCTGCACCCCGGTAACGGCGCTACGGGTTGCGGGTGTGGATTTTTTGCTCATGATCTGCGGTCTCCTCAGGGGCGATAGGCAATTGAATCTAAAATCCGGAACACCACGTTCCAAATTCAGAAGTCAAGTGAACTATAGTCGTCCACAGCGACCAAGTCAAATAATACTAAAAACCGAGACACTCTATACTAAATTCCGGAACTGACCTATCATGATATTCATCATGAATATCGTGAAACTCGACAAGCTCGACGCCGCCGGTCTGGATGGCGATACGCCAACAATGCGCCTTTTCGCGCTGCTGGAGGTAATCGCCGCGAAAGACGAGCGCTATTCGCTTCAGGCGCTGGTCGAAGAAATCGGTCTGCCCAAACCGACTCTTCATCGTATGCTCCAGCAGCTCGAGTCCGCAGGACTGTTACATCGCACTGGCGACGGTCGCCACTACAGCGCTGGCACACGGCTGCGCCGCCTGGCCGAGAACCTTTTGCTCAACGACAGTCATCACGGCGCGCGACACGCCGTGCTGCGACACCTGGTCGAAGAGATCGGCGAGAGTTGCAACATCACGGCGCTGTCGGGCAGCGATGTCGTCTATCTGGACCGCGTCGAAACCGCTGCGCCGTTGCGCTTCTATCTCCATCCGGGCTCGCGCGTGCCGGCCCACTGTTCGGCGAGCGGCAAGATGTTCCTGTCGCAGATGACGGCGACGCAGCGACGCCGTCTGCTCGCCCATGCGCCGCTCGAGCGATACACCGCTAATACGCTGACCGATCTCGACGAGCTCGAAGTCGAAATCAAACGCGTGCGGCGCAATGGCTTTGCGCTGGACGACGAGGAATTCCTTCCCGGCTTGCTGTGCGCCGCCGTGCCGGTTCCGTCCGACAACGGGCGCTCGAACCTCTGCGTCGCGGTTCAAGCGCCGATCATCCGGCTCAGCCCCACAAAGGCGCGGCAAGTCCTGCCTGCCCTGCAACGAGCCGCCCTTGCGCTTAGCCACATCGATGCGGATATGCCGCTGCCAGCGCGCAGCGTGACCAAGCGTGCCTGAGAGGCCGCGGCTCGGGCCTTGGCCGAAGATCAAATCAAGAGGAAGTCCATGATCGAAATCTCAGCTCTTCAACCCGATCGGATAGTCGCCGTGCGCGACGTCTTCGGCATGGATTCGGACCTGAAGGTCCCGGCATTCAGCGAGCGCGACGACCATGTGCCCGAGATCGATGCGGTGTATCGCTTCAACCCGGCGGTCACCCTCGCAATCCTCGCCGGCTTCACGCGCAACCGGCGTGTCATGGTGCAGGGTCTGCACGGCACCGGTAAGTCGACGCATATCGAGCAGGTGGCTGCGCGCCTGAACTGGCCGTGCGTGCGCGTCAATCTCGATGGCCATCTCAGCCGGCTCGACCTAGTCGGCAAGGACGCGGTCGTGCTGCGTGACGGCCAGCAGGTGACCGAATTTCAGGAAGGCATCGTACCGTGGGCGCTGCAACGCCCGATCGCGCTGGTCTTCGACGAATACGATGCAGGGCGTCCCGACGTGATGTTCGTGATCCAGCGCATCCTCGAACGCGACGGCAAGTTCACGCTGATGGACCAGAACAAGGTGGTCCATCCCCACCCCTACTTCCGCATGTTCGCGACTGCCAACACGGTCGGCCTCGGCAACCTGAACGGCCTTTACCACGGTGCCCAGCGCCTGAACCACGCGCAGATCGATCGCTGGAATATCGTCGCGTCGCTCAACTACCTGCCGCGCGACGAAGAGATTGCGATCGTGCAGGCACGCGTGCCGTCGCTGGCCAACAGCGCCGGTCGCAAGCTGGTCGAAGCGATGGTTACGGTGGCCGATCTGACCCGCAAGGGGTTCGCGGCCGGCGACCTTTCGACCCTGATGTCGCCACGCACCGTGATCACCTGGGCCGAAAACGTCGAGATCTTTACCGATCCGGCGCTGGCGTTCAGGCTCTCGTTCGTCAACAAATGTGACGAGGCCGAGCGGCCCCTCGTCGCGGAATATTTCCAGCGTTGTTTCGACCGCGAACTCGACGAGTCGTATCAGCTCGCGGATCGCCATTGAGTCGATCGGCAGCCATCGTCCGGTGCATCAATGAGTGAAGCTCAAGCCCGTGCGCGGCACCAGGAGCGGGTCGAGGAACTTTGCGCCGCGGCGATCCGCGCGCTCAGCGGCGAGACCGATCTGCACTTTCGCGGCCGACGTCTGCACCGCGGGCGACGGGCATTGCCGCTGTTCGCGCCCCATCTGCATCCCTCGCTCGAGACCGACGACTTCGGTTCGTTCCGCGGCGCAGCCGATGGCATGGCGTTGCGGCTGACGCATTCCGACGCAGCGCTTCACCGGCGCCTGTGCCCGAGCGATCCGGTGGAACGCCTGATGTTCGATCTGCTCGAGCAGATCCGCGTAGAGGCACTCGTGTCCTCCGCGATGCCCGGCGCCGTACACAACCTGCGCCACCGCTTCGAGGCGTGGTCGCTTGCCTTTCATCGATCCGGCCTGACCGAGACCTTGCGCGGCATCCTGCTCTACACGGTGGCGCAGGTGTGCCGCTCGCGCGTCACGGGCGAGACGGTGATCGAAGAAACCGAAGACCTTCTCGAAACGACGCGCGGCAAGCTCGCTCCGATGATCGGCCACGATCTCGCCGGGCTGCGGCGGCATCGGGCCGACCAGGCGGCGTATTCGGTGCATACGCTGGCGATCGCCAAAGTCATCGGCGAGATGATCGATGCGACTGAAGAGCTCGGCGCAGAGCAGCGCGATAGCGACAAGGAGCGTGCCGCATTCAGCCTGATGATGGAGGCGGAAGGCGATCTGAACGAGCACTTCGCAACCGCCGTCTCGGGCCGCAGCCGAGTGCTCGAGGATTCCGACGACGGCTACCGAATCTTCACCACCGTGTACGACCGCCAGGTGAACGCCGCAGATCTGGTGCGCAAGGGTTTGTTGAAGGACTTCCGCGAACGGCTTGACCGCCGCATCGCCGGCCAGGGCATCAATGTTGCGCGTCTCGCGCGCGAACTGCGCTTGCTGCTCGGGGTACCCGCGCGTGACGGCTGGGACGGCGGCCAGGAGGAAGGCACCATCGACGGACGGCGGCTCGCACAACTGGTCGCCTCGCCGACCGAGCGGCGCCTGTTTCGCACCGAGCATGTCGAGCCGACGGCCGATTGTCTCGTGAGCTTCCTGATCGATTGCTCGGGCTCGATGAAGGAATACGTCGAATCGGTGGCCATGTTGGTCGACGTGCTCGCCCGCGCTCTCGAACAGGCCGGAGTCGCCAGTGAAATCCTCGGCTTCACGACCCAGACATGGAACGGCGGGCGTGCGCGGCGTGACTGGATTCGAGCGGGTCGCCCTCTGCATCCAGGACGACTCAACGAAGTCTGCAACATGGTGTTCAAGAATGCCGATACGTCGTGGCGGCGCGCTCGCCCGCAGATCGCTGCGCTGCTCAAGGGCGACCTGTTCCGCGAGGGCATCGACGGCGAGGCCGTGGACTGGGCCTGCGCCCGGATGCGGGCTCGCACCGAAGAACGTCGGCTGCTGATCGTCATTTCCGACGGATCGCCGATGGATGGCGCAACCAACCTGGCCAACGACACGCACTACCTCGATCATCATCTGAGGGAGGTCGTGTTGCGTCAGGAGCAGACCGGGGGAATCGAACTCTATGGCCTGGGCGTCGGGCTCGATCTGAGCCCTTACTACAGCCGCAGCCACGTCCTCGATCTGGCGGAGTCCACCAGCAATCAGATCTTTCGCGAGATCATCGGGATGATCGAAAGACGCGGAAGACGTTGAGACCGGAGTTGCGCAACGCATCGGGTCGACGCACGATGTCGATTGACAGGGGCGGCAGCCGTTCCTAGACTGTTCTGCATATTCAACTTTCGTTCCGACAGTTGGAACGACTAATCGAAGCCTGCAGACACGATGGACTCCACTCTCGCCAAAGGCCTTGCCGTGATCGAATGGCTGGCGCGCCAGCAGCGCGACTGCCGCGTCACCGATGTGGCGCAGAAGTTCGGCCTCGCGCGCAGCAACGCGCACCGCACTTTGCAAACCCTGGTCGAATGCGGCTGGGCGGTGCAAGACGGGGCGACGAGCGCCTACCGGCCCAGCTTGCGGTTGTTCGAGCTGGGATCGTTGGTCGCGGCGGCCAGCAATATCGTCGCACTGGTTCGGCCGCACCTCGCGTTGCTGGCTCAGGCGACCGGAGAACCGATCCACCTGGCCGCGCTCGACGGCGCCGAAATCGTCTACCTTGACAAGTTCGACAGTCCGCTGCCGGTGGCCGCCTATTCGCGCATCGGCGGGCGCGCCCCGGCCTACTGCGTCGCTTCCGGCAAGGCCCTGCTGTCCGCGGCCCGGCTTGACGTGGCCGCGCTGCGCGCACGGCTGGGCACGCTGGTTTCACACACGCCACATACCCTGACCGACTTCGACAAACTGCATGTCGAACTCGAGCGCACCCGGGCACGGGGATATGCCGAAAATCGCGAAGAGTGGCGACTCGGTGTGTGCGGCCTCGGCGTGCCGCTGTTCGATGCACGCGGCGATGCGGTCGCAGCCGTCGGCATGAGCGTGCCGGCAATGCGCTTCGGACGCACCCAAGCCCGGTCGTTTGCCAAGCAGCTGGTGGCGTGCGCAAACAGCGCCAGCGCCACGCTGGGATATCGGCCGCACAGCGACTGACGATCGCTCAAGCGCCGCTGACTGCCGCGCAAAAACTCTGCTCGAGATCCGTGCCAGACCCGCTGTTGCGCGTCGCCGTCGTACGCGCAAATTTTTTTGCTTCTTGGCACAAATCCGATTGACAAGCGCGAAATCATGTCTTACCTTCTGTTCCACATAGCCAAACAACGTTCTAATTAATAGAACACCAAGGCTAGACGCGCAGCGCTCTCGTCAACCCTCCAGGAGACACCATGCGAGGAAAATTCAAGGTTCGCCATCTGATTCTGGCGATCATGTGTTTGTTGTATTTCGTCGCCTACATCGATCGTGTCAACATTTCGGTGGCCGGGCCCTTCATCAGGAAGGAATTCGGCTTGTCGCCGACCGAACTCGGAGCGATCTTCTCCGCGTTCGCGGTTCCTTACGCTGCGATGCAGATCTTCGGCGGTTGGTGCGCGGACAAGTTCGGACCGAGGCTGGTGCTCGCGATGCTCAGCCTGATCTGGGCAGCGGCAACGATCCTCTGTGGATTCGCGTGGGGTCTGGGCTCGTTGATCGCGTTTCGATTCATCCTCGGTATCGGCGAGGGCGGCGCGTTCCCGACCGCGACGCGGGCGTTCACGTTCTGGCTGCCGGTCACCGAGCGCGGTTTCGCGCAGGGCATCACCCACAGCTTTGCCCGCCTTGGCGGCGCCGTGGCGCCGCCGGTCGTGATCGGCATCGTGGCGTGGTACGGCTGGCGCGAATCTTTCGTTTTTCTCGGGGTCGTCAGCCTGCTGTGGACGGCGCTCTACGTCTGGTTCTTTCGCAACACGCCGATCGAACACAAATGGATGACGCCGAAGGAGTTGAAAGAGATCGGCGTCGACACCGCGCAGATGAAGATGGCTGCCAAGGGCAAGACCCCGTGGAAGGAAATGATCAGCAAGATGTGGCTCGTCACCTTCGTCGACTTCTGCTATGGCTGGTCGCTGTGGGTGTTCCTGACGTGGCTGCCGTCGTATCTGAAGGACGCGCGCGGCTTCGACCTGAAGCAGCTCGCGATCTTCACCTCATTGCCGTTGCTCGCAGGGGTGGTCGGCGACACGCTCGGCGGTGTGATGTCGGACATGATCTACAAGCGCACCGGCAACCTGAAGATCGCGCGCCGCGCCATGCTGGTCATCGGCATGGGCGGTGCACTCGTCTTCATCCTTCCGGTGGTTGGAACCAGCGACCCGATCGTGGCAGTCGCGCTCCTGTCCGCGTCGTTCTTTTTCCTCGAGCTGACCAACGCGGTGCTATGGAGCCTGCCGATGGACATCGCCGGTGCTTACGCCGGCACCGCCGGCGGCATGATGAATACCGGCTTCGGCGTCGCCGGCATGATTTCGCCGCTGGCATTCGGCTTTCTGATTCAAACCACCGGCAGCTACCAGGTTCCGTTCCTCGCTTCCGCGGTCTTGCTCGCGATCGGTATCGTCGGCGCGTTGTTCATCGATCCGATGCGCAAGGTCGGTGACGCTCCTCCGGCGGCATTGCCGGCCCTGTGATCGCACACCGTCCCACTCACTCCAGCATCCCACGCCATTATCAAGAGGTCATCGACCATGCAACGCCAACCGGAAAACGCTGACGCCGAGCGCGTCGAACCCACACCGATCGAGACATTGGTCGCGCGCGCGCGAGTCGCACAGCGCCGCTTCGAGACCTGGTCGCAAGAGCAGGTGGACATGGCCGTGACAGCCGCCGGCTGGGCCATCATCGAGCCGGGACGCAATCGCGAACTGGCCGAGCTGGCGATCGCCGATACCGGCATCGGCAATGTCGAAGACAAGGTGCGCAAGAACCACCGCAAGACGCTCGGCCTGCTGCGCGATCTGCAGCACGCGCGTTCGGTCGGCGTGATATCGGAAGACCCGGCCCGTGGTCTGATCGAAATCGCGCGGCCGGTGGGCGTGGTGTGCGCGATCACGCCTTCGACCAACCCGGGTGCCACGCCGGCCAACAAGATCATCAATGCGTTGAAAGGTCGCAACGCGGTGATCGTCGCACCTTCGCCCAAGGGCTGGTCGACATGTGCACGTCTGATCGAGTTCATTCACACCCAACTCGAACGCATGGGCATGGACCCGCAGATCGCGCGCGACCTGGTTCAGGTGATTCCCTCGCCGGTCAGCAAGCAATCGACCGCCGAGCTGATGCGGCTGTGCGACCTGGTGGTCGCGACCGGCTCGCAGGCCAACGTGCGCTCGGCCTATGCGAGCGGCACGCCGGCCTTTGGCGTCGGCGCAGGCAACGTCGCCGGGATCGTCGATGAGACTGCCGATGTGGCCCTGGCCGCCGAACGCATCGTGCGTTCGAAGACCTTCGACAACGCGACCAGCTGCTCGTCCGAGAACAGTCTCGTGATCGTCGACTCGGTGCGCGACGCCACCATCGCCGCGCTCGAGTCGCATGGCGCTGTGCTGCTTGACGCCGCGCAGAAGGCAACCCTGCAATCGGTGATGTGGCCCGCAGGAAAGCTCTCACCCGCAGTAACCGGCAAGTCGGCGCGAGCAATCGCTGAACTCGCGGCGCAGCGCGCGGACGCGACCGATCCGGCCGCGGCAAAGCAATGGAACGCGATCGCCGCGCGCGATCCGCGCATCCTAATGGTCGATGAAGACAGCGTCGGTCACGACCATCCGTTTTCCGGCGAGAAGCTCAGCCCGGTACTCACGATCTACGCGGCGCGCGATTTCACCGAAGCCGCGGCGATCGTCGAGCGCATCTACGCTTACGAGGGCGCGGGACATTCGGTCGGATTGCACAGCGCGCTGCCCGAACGTTCGCTGCAACTGGGGCTCACTCTTCCCGTCTCACGCGTGATCTTCAATCAGGCGCATTGCATCGCCACTGGCGGAAGCTTCGACAACGGCCTGCCGTTTTCGCTGTCGATGGGTTGCGGCACCTGGGGCAAGAACAACTTCTCCGAGAACATGAACTAC
>JBBQCA010000090.1:0-12275 GCA_038318315.1 Burkholderiales bacterium
CGACATCGACGCCAACGGCATCCTGCATGTCGGCGCGAAGGACAAGGCCACCGGCAAGGAAAACAAGATCACCATCAAGGCGAACTCGGGGCTGTCGGAAGCCGAGATCGAGAAGATGGTGAAGGACGCCGAAGCGAACGCGGAAGACGACAAGAAGGTCGTGGAGCTGGTGACCGCGCGCAATCAGGCCGATGCGCTGGTCCATTCGGTCAAGAAGTCGATGTCCGAATACGGCGACAAGCTCGATGCCGCCGACAAGGGCAGCATCGAAAGCGCGCTCAAGACCGCCGAAGACGCGATCAAGTCGGACGACAAGGCGAAGATAGAAAGCGCAAGCGAAGCGCTGATGACCGCGTCGCAGAAGCTCGGAGAAAAGATGGCCGCCGATGCGCAAGCCGCGCAGGCCGCCGCCGGTGATGCCGCGCAGAATGCGGCACAGAACGCGGGCGGCGGGCAACAGCAAGGCAAGCCGGCCGACGACAATGTCGTCGATGCCGAGTTCAAGGAAGTCAAGCGCGGCTGAGCGCGCTTGCTTGCGCAGTAGGTTCGCGCAGTGGGATCGGGGCGTAGGCGCGTGCCGCTACGCCTCTTCGCCGGGTTGGACGGACGCTTCCGTTCCTCTCGGCGTTCTCGTATCAAGGCAACACAAGTCAAGCAACGGAAGCGCCATGGCCAAACGGGACTACTACGAAATTCTCGGCGTCGCGAAGAACGCCCCTGAAGCAGACATCAAGAAGGCCTACCGCAGGCTGGCGATGAAGCATCACCCGGACCGCAATTCGGACGGCGACAAGGCCTCCGAAGAAAAATTCAAGGAGGCCAAGGAAGCCTACGAGATGCTGACCGATGCGGACAAGCGCGCCGCATACGATCGCTACGGGCACGCGGGCGTCGATCCGAACATGGCCGGAGCGGGCGCGGGAATGGGCGGCTTTGCCGAAGCCTTCGGCGACATCTTCGGCGACATCTTCGGCGGCGGCGGGCATGGACAACGCGGCGCCCGCGGCGGGCCGCAGGTCTATCGCGGCGCCGATCTGCGTTATGCGATGGAGATCACGCTCGAGCAGGCCGCGCACGGCTACGAGACCGAGATCAAGATCCCGAGCTGGAACAACTGCGAGGTCTGCCACGGCTCGGGCGCGAAGCCCGGCACCAAGCCGCAGACCTGTCCCACATGTTCGGGATCGGGTGCGGTGCGCATTCAGCAGGGCTTCTTTTCGATCCAGCAGACCTGCGCGCGCTGTCATGGCACCGGCAAGATCATCCCGGAACCCTGCACCCAGTGCGATGGCGTCGGCAGGATCAAGTCGCCCAAGACGCTCGAGGTCAAGATTCCCGCGGGCATCGACGAGGGGATGCGGATTCGGTCCACGGGCAACGGCGAACCGGGCGTGAACGGCGGACCCAACGGCGACCTCTACGTCGAGATCCACATCAAGCCGCATGCGATGTTCCAGCGCGACGGCGACGACCTGCATTGCGAGATGCCGATCGCGTTCGCGACCGCCGCTCTCGGCGGCGAGCTCGAGATTCCCACGCTGGGCGGCAATGCGGAGATCTCGATCCCCGAAGGTACGCAAAGCGGCAAGACCTTCCGACTGCGGGGCAAGGGCATCAAGGGGGTCAGGGGCTCGTACCCCGGCGACCTGTATTGCCATGTGGTGGTCGAAACGCCGGTGCGCCTGACCGAGCACCAGAAGAAGCTGCTCAAGGAATTCGATTCGTCTACCCGCGAAGGCGGCGCCAAGCACAGCCCGCAGAGCAAGGGCTGGGCCGACAAGGTCAAGGCGTTTTTTGCGTGAGCGGTGATGCGGGATAGGATGTCCCGCGACGTGCCACGCTCTGCTACATTCGCCGCTTCTTCAGATCGAGGAGCGGCTCATGACTTGTGGCCTCCACGCAGTTTCTATTCCGGTGCTCACGCGCATGCTCGGCAATCTGTCGAAGCTGCTCGACAAGGCCGCGTCCGACGCAGAGGCGCGCAAATTCGAGCCGTCGGTCCTGCTGGAATCGCGGCTCTATCCCGACATGTTCCCGTTGTTGAAGCAGGTGCAGCTCGCGTGCGATTTCGCGAAGGGCGCGGCGGCGCGCCTGGCCGGCGTTCCCGTGCCGGCATTTCCCGACGAGGAGAAGACGATTCCCGAATTGAAGGAGCGCATCGCGAAGGTGATCGCCTTCGTCGAAAGCGTCTCGAAGGACGACGTCGATGCCGGCGTCGCTCGCGACGTGACCATCAAGATGCGCGACCGCAGTGTCGAGATGAAGGGTCTCGACTACCTCAACAACATGGCGATGCCCAACTTCTATTTCCACACCACGACCGCATACGCGATCCTGCGGCACAACGGGGTGGCGGTGGGCAAGCGGGACTTCGTGGGGATTTGAGCGCGCCTCGCCAGCTCACGACGTCCGGTCACTGCAGCACTGCCGGTACAGCGCTTCGCCCGCGGTTCGCGCCCGCGCGACGCTGGATTCCGGAAGCTGCTTGATCAGTTGTGTCGCAAGCAGTGCCAGATCTGGATCCTTGTGGTTCGCGCGCGCCAGCGCGATATCGTAGGTCAGCGAGGTCTCGAAATCCTGCGGGACCACCACGCCGTTGAAGTAAGCCAGGGAAAGTATTTCCAATGCATCGCGGTTGTCCTGCATGGCTGCCTGCTTCAGGAAGTCGATCGCCCGGGCTTTCCATGCGATGACGTTCGGATCGGGATCTTCCGCGCGCAACTCGTATGGTTTGCCGTAGGGTCCTTCGATATAGAAATCGACCTGCGCGTTCGCGATTCCGCTTTGAGCGGCGACCAACAGAAAATGAAGCCGCTCATCGACCTCCGCCGGACTGACCGCGTCGCAGAGATTGCGAAGCGATCGGGCCCATGCTGCGATCGACGCTCTCGCTTCATCGTCCCGCGGGCTTGAGGGCCCACGAAGCAGGCGTTCGTTTTCACGAACCAAGCGTTCGTTTTCATCCGCGCGTGCGCACAGCGCCTCGGCCTGATAGACGCGATAGGCGGCGCGGGTGTCGCCGGTTCGAGCGGCGTGCGACCATCGATCGACGAACGCGCGGACCGCAAGGCCATCGAGTTCGGCAGGTGCGTCGCCGGCGCGCAGCGCATCGGTGCGCACGAGTGTTGCGATGGACGAGGCGGGCTGCGGCTCTTGCGCGCCTGACGAGTCGCGCGTCGATTGCGCCGTGACCGACCGGGTCGTTCGCGCGGCAAGAGCGTTTGCATCCGGCCGGGCGCTATCGATGGCCGACGCGATCGCGACTGCGGTCGACACAGCGACGAATACAGCGATGAGCCGCATGATGAATGGCAACTGCGTGGTCCGATAGCAGGCACTCTACTACCCGCTTCGGCGGACGTCAGGCCCGGTGGTTCGCAGAGGGGGCGATACGCCTACAACGCTTTGCGGTACACGACGAAGCCCGATCTCTCGGCGACCTTGTCATACAGACGCATCGCGACACTGTTCGTCTCGCGCGTTTGCCAATACACGCGTTCGGCACCCACGAGCCGTGCTCGTTCGTAGATCGCCTCGATCAGCACCCGGCCCACGCCTTTTCCGCGCGCCGCTTCGACGGTGAAGAGATCCTGCAGGTAGCAGGTCGGTGCAATCTGTATGGTGCTGCGGTGAAAGAGGTAGTGGGCCAGGCCCAGCAACTTGCCTGAGCTTTCCGCGACGAGTGCGTGAACCGGCTCCTGTTCATCGAAGAAGCGTGACCACGTCACCTGCGTGATTTGAGGCGGCAGCGCGGTTGGTCCCTCCCGACCGTAAAAGGCGTTGTAGCCATCCCACAGCGTTTTCCAGTCGGCGAAATCGCTGCGGTCCACCGGTCGAATGGCGAATGAATCGGACATGGAAAGGGCTTCATGAAAAACGCGCCGACGACCGGCGCGTTTTCTTCTTTAGCAAAGCGTCCGCTCAACTCTTATAGAAGACATAGTCCGCCGAATAACGAACCTGTTTCTTGCCCGCGACGGTGTTCGAATTGCAAGGATCCGACGGCGCCGTGCCGGCGTTGGTGTTGATGCGCTGGATATAGGTCACGCCGTTGAACATGCCGTTGCCTGTGCTCGGCGCGGCTTGGACCAGTTGCCAGGGAATGCTGCCCGCGGCGGGTGCGGGCGATGTGGCGAGCTGCTTGCCGGTGACCTTGCTGCCGTCGCCGTGTTCCCAGGTCGGGCCGCCGTAATATTTGCCGACGATGTTGTCACTCTTGTCGCGCAACACCGCTTCGGGTGAAGCGAGCGCCCAATCGAATCCCGATCCGTCGGCCTTGGGGCGGCACTCGTAGTTCAGCAGGCCCGAGCCCTTGAGCGTGTAGGCGACCTTGTTGCCGGAAGGCGCCGCGATTGCTGCGGGTACTTCCGGGCTCTGCATCATGCCCATCGATCCCATGCCGGCGCATGCAGCCAAAGCGAGGGGCAACGCAGCGACTGCGAGTAGGCGCATCATCGATTTCATCTTTGTTCTCCTGTTGATCGGAAGGCGTTGCAGACGTAGTGGACCACCGAATCATTTCGACAGCCAATGCAACTACGATCAACTTTTCGATCCGGATTCAATGGAACGGTTCCAACTTCGCGGCATGCGGGTTAATACTGATGCCGCTCCATCGTTCTCGCGTTCAGATCTCTTCGTACAGCGGCAACGTTAGGAATTCCTCGAAGGCCTGCTGCGTGCTCATCGTCGTGAAGATCTCCGCCGCACGATCGAACTGCCCCTCGAATCCTCCGACCTTGATCTTCCCGAGTTCTTCCGGGACCAGCGCCTTCACCAGTTCGGCCGTGATCTTGCGCCCATCGTCGAGCACCCCCTTGGGCGAGCGTATCCATTGCCATACCTGGCTGCGGCTGATCTCGGCGGTGGCCGCGTCTTCCATCAGGTTGTGGATAGGCACGCAGCCATTGCCGCCCAGCCATGCGCCGAGGTACTGGATGCCGACGTTGATGTTCATGCGCAGGCCCGCTTCGGTGATCGGCGCCTCGGGCTGGAAATTCAGCAGGTCCGCCGCGACGACGTGCACCTCGGGCTTCTGCTTGGTGAACTGATTCGGCTTGTCGCCGAGCACCTCGACGAATTCCTTCATCGACGCTTCGACCAGGCCGGGATGCGCAACCCAGCCGCCGTCGTAGCCGTCGGTCGCGTCGCGTCTCTTGTCGGCGATGATGCCGGCCATCGCGGTCTCGTTCTTCACCGGATCGTTCTTGATCGGGATCAGCGCGCTCATGCCGCCGATCGCGGGCGCGCCGCGCCTGTGACAGGTCTTCAGCAGCAGCAGCGCGTAGGCGCGCATGAAGGGTGCTGTCATCGTGACCCTGGCGCGATCGGCGAGACAGAAGTTCTTGTCGACCTTGAACTTCTTGATGCACGAGAAGATGTAGTCCCAGCGACCGGCGTTCAGACCCGCGGAGTGCTCGCGCAATTCGTAGAGGATCTCGTCCATCTCGAACGCGGCGAGGATGGTCTCGATCAGCACCGTCGCCTTGATCGTTCCCTGCGGCAGCCCGATCTCGTCCTGCGCCATCACGAAGATGTCGTTCCACAGGCGCGCTTCGAGATGCGATTCGAGCTTGGGCAGATAGAAGAAGGGACCGGCTCCGCGCGTGATGAGTTCCTTCGCGTTGTGAAAGAGGAAGAGCGCGAAGTCGAAGATGCCGCCCGAGATGCGCTTGCCATCGACCAGCACGTGCTTTTCGTCGAGGTGCCAGCCGCGCGGCCGCACCTGCAGCGTTGCGATCTTCTCGTTGAGCTTGTAGGTCTTCGTGCCGGCGGGCGTTTGCTGCTCGAGCGTGAGCGTTCGACGGATCGCCTTCTTCAGATTGATCTGCCCTTGGATCTGGTTGTGCCAGTTGGGCGTGTTGCTGTCCTCGAAGTCGGTCATGTAGCTGTCCGCCCCCGAGTTGTAGGCGTTGATGATCATCTTCGCTTCGACAGGCCCGGTGATCTCGACGCGACGACATTCCAGCGCCTTCGGGATCGGCGCGATCTTCCAGTCGCCTTCGCGGATCGATTTGGTTTCCGCGAGGAAGTCGGGACGCTCGCCGGCGTCGAGCCGCTGCGCGCGTGCCGCACGGACGGCGAGCAGTTCGCGACGGCGCGGCTCGAATGCGCGCGTGAGCTTCGCAACCAGTGCGAGCGCTTCGGGTGTGAGGATTTCCGCGAACTCGGGCGAGACCTCGGCGCTGATCGTCACGCCGGCGGGGAGGTCTGACTGAAAGTTGGTCATAAGTTTCCGTTGAAAGAAGTGGTGACTGATTAGCCCAGCAGCGGCTCGACGAAGGCGATCACGTCGTGCATGGTCCGCCCAACGCCTGAGGGCACGACGCCGAGTTCCTCGAGCGGCATGCCGGCGCGATTGATCCAGAAGGTGGTGTAGCCGTACCACGCCGCGCCGCAAGCGTCCCAGCAGTTGCTCGATACGAACAGGATCTCAGAGGCGAGGCAATCGAATGCGAGTGGCCCGAGCTCGTACGCTTCGGGCGCGGTCTTGAAGCGGCCGACCGAATCGACCGACAGCAGATGATCGAACACGCCGTCGAGCACGTCGTTGTTGCCCACGATCGCCTCGAGCATGGCCGGGTCGCCGTTCGACAGGATCGCCATGCGCATGCCGCGCGCCTTGAGCGACCGCAGTGCCGACGCGGCATCGGCGAACACGTCGAGGTGGTCGTACTGGCTCATCAGCGCCGTCGTCGTGTCCTCGTCCAGCGCGAGTCCCAGCGCGCGTGCCGAATGGGTCAGCGCATCGCGCGTGACATCGCAGAACGGCACGTAGCGATCCGACATCGTGCGTAGGCGCGTGTAGTCGATCTGCTTGACGCGCCAGAGCGCCGACAGCTCGGCGCCGCGGCCCGGAAAGAATTCATCGGCAAGCACCGCGATCGAATGGACATCGAAGATCGTGCCGTACGCGTCGAACGCGATCGCCTTGATGCTCATACCAGCACCTCGACGGCGGACGGATGGCTGAGGAAATGACCGGGGCTCGCGGTCAGTCCGTACGCGCCCGACTGAAAGACGACGACGAGGTCGCCGATGTCGGCACGCGCGAGGTCCATGCGATCGGCCAGCAGATCGAGCGGCGTGCACAGCGGCCCGACCACCGACGCGATCTCGCGTTCTGCGGTGGCTGCACGCGCATTTGCGTTTGCCCCCGCATGTGCCCCAATCGCCACCGGATAGTTCTTGCGTATCACCTGGCCGAAGTTGCCCGACGCGGACAGATGGTGATGAAGCCCGCCATCGGTGACGAGGAAGACCTGCCCGCGCGAGACCTTGCGATCGATCACGCGCGCGACATAGATGCCGGCTTCGCCGACCAGAAAACGGCCGAGCTCGACGACGATCTCGGCTTCGGGCAGCGCACGTTTCGCGTCGTCGACCAGGCCGTGCAGATGTCGGCCGACGGCGGCGAGATCGAGCCGCGTCTCGCCGGGAAAATAGGGGATGCCGAATCCGCCGCCGATGTTGAGCGTGCGCACCGGACCGGGCGCATGCGGGGCCAGTCGCGTGGCCAGTTCGAGCGCCTTGGTCTGCGCTTCGATGATGGCTTCGGCGCGCAGGTTCTGCGAGCCGCTGAAGATGTGGAAGCCTTCGAAGGCGAGCGGCGCCTCGAGAGTGCCCAGCAGTTCGGGCACCGTCTCGGCGTCGATGCCGAATTGCTTGGGGCCGCCGCCCATCTTCATGCCCGACGACTTCAATTCGAAAGCGGGATTGACGCGGATTGCGACGCGCGCGGTGAGATCGAGCTCGCGTGCGACGCGCGCGATCGTCGCCAGTTCGGTGGGCGACTCGACGTTGATCAGCACGCCCGACGCGATCGCCATGCGCAGTTCGTTGGCGTGCTTGCCGGGTCCCGCGAAGCTGATCTCCTTGGGGTCCATGCCCGCGTCGAGCGCGACGCGCAACTCGTTGCCGGATGCGACGTCGATGCCATCGACTTCGCGCGCCATGTGCGCGACCACGGCCGGCATCGGGTTGGCCTTCATCGCGTAGTGCAGGCTGATCGAGGGCGGCAGATGCGCGCGCAGCTCGGCGACCCTTTGCGTCAACAGCGCGCGATCGTAGGCGTAGAAGGGCGTGTGACCGACACGTGCGGCCAGACGGTCGAGCGCGATCCCGCCGACGGTCAGCTTGCTGCCTCGAATCGGGCACTGCTCGGTGGAAGAGTGCACGAGGGTCTTGGCGCGATCGTTCATGCTGGATTTTCGATGAAGGGATTGACGAATTCGCCGGCCAGTCGCTTGCGATCGATCTTGCCGTTGGGATTGCGCGGCAATGCGTGGTCGCGCAGCTCGATCACCGCCGGTTGCATCCACGCGGGCAACGAGCGCTGGCAGGCGCGCTTGACGCGCGCGACGTCGACCGCGCCGTCGGCCGCGCCATTGATCGCGCCATCGACCGCGTCGACGGTTACCTCGCGCTTGCCGGTCGCGATCACGACGATCGCCTGGCCGAGCACCGGATGTTCGACGCCGAAAGCCGCGACTTCGGCGAGCAGGGCGGTGGCATACAGCGCTTCTTCGATCTCGGTCGGGCTGACGCGATAACCCGAAGTCTTGATCATCTCGTCGCGGCGTCCGATGAAATAGAGATAGCCCTCGGCGTCGCGCCGCACGGTGTCGCCGGAGAACACCGCGATCTCGGGAATCACGAGCCCGCCGGTCGCGCCCTCGAGGGCGCGCGGCAAGGGCTTGTAGCGCTCGGCGGTCTTCTCGGCATCGTTCCAGTAACCCCTGCCGACGAGCGCGCCGCGGTGAACCAGCTCGCCCGGTTCGTCGGGCTCGCACTCGCGCCCGTCTTCACGCAATACCAGGATCTCCGCGTTCGGGATCGCTTTGCCGATCGAGTCGGGTCGCCGGTCGACTTGCTCGGGCGCAAGGAAGGTCGAACGAAACGCTTCGGTGAGGCCGTACATCAGGAATGGCCGGGTCTGCGGCAGATGCGCGCGCAGCACATCGAGCGTCGCGCGCGGCATGCGGCCGCCGGTGTTGGCGATGTAGCGCAGATGCGTCGTGATCGATGCGGGCCATTGCAAGGCCGCCAGTTGTATCCACAGCGGCGGCACTGCGGTGAGACCAGTGATGCGTTCGGCATCGAGCGCATTGATCACATCGCGCGGCAACAGGTAGTTCATCAGCACGGTGGTGGCGCCGCTCGCGAACGCCGTCGTCAACTGGCTGAAGCCCGCATCGAACGACAAGGGCAACACCGCGAGCAGGCGATCGCCCGGATGATTCTCGAGATAAGACGCAACGCTCTTCGCACCCGCGACCATGTTGCGATGGGACAGCACCACGCCCTTGGGCCTGCCGGTGCTGCCCGAGGTGTAGAGGATCGCCGTCATGTCGGTATCGATCACGCGATGCGGCCTGCCTTCGCCGGACGGCAATCCGTCCCAGTGGAAAACGCGAAAGCTCGACGATGCGCTCGCCTCTTCGAGGTCCTCGTCCAACCTTGCGTCGCGTTTATCGATCAATACGACCGCGAACAGATCCCGGCATTGCGCGAGCGCGTCGCGCAATCCGAAGTAGCGGTCGCGCGACGTCACCAGCACGCGCACGTTGCAGTCGGCCAGGATGTAGGCGACCTGATCGTTCTTCAGCAGCGGATTGACCGGCACGAACACGCCGCCCGCCGCAGCCGCGCCGAATACCGAGACGACGAATTCCTCGCGCTTGTCGAGATAGACCGCGACGCGCTCGGAACGCTCGAGCCCGAGCGCGCAGAGCGCGGCTGCGAACGACTCGACCTGCGTGGCGAGTTGCGCGTAGGTGGATGTGCGCCCCTGCACCGATAGCGCGGCGGCCTCGGGCGTGCGCGATGCCGACACGAGGATCAATTGGTGGAGGAGGTCGCTGTACATGCTTGCTCGATGGCTACGCGGACGTCGTGGTCTCGGGGGTTGATGTCACCGGCGGCATCGCTTGCGGCATCGCTTGCGGCGTTTCTGCCGGCGTTGCTTCAACCCGCGCGGCAGCGGCCTGCCTGGCACGCGCACGACGCTTCGCATCGAGCCGCGCGACGAACGGCCAGCGATAGGTGGTGGCGTGATAGAGCGTGCGGACCTCGTCGGTCCACTTGGTATGCCAGTCCATCACGCGTCCGTAGAACTCGACGCGAGCCAGGCTGTGGTTCGCGAAGATCGCGGGAAAGTAGTCGTGCCGCATCAGGAACGCGGGCGAGGTGCCCTTGATGGTCTCGTCGAACGCGGTCTTGAGGATCACCATCACGCCGGCGTGCACTATGCACAAGTCCATCGCGGCGAGCCGTTCGCCGTAGAAGCAGCGGTAGATGCGGCCCGCGCCGCGCGCCGAGAAGCGCTCGAACACTTCGCGATAGAAGCGGCCCTGATCGTTGTCGGCTGCGACCGCGGTGCCGCCCGAGGCCTTCCAGCCCGCGCTCTCGAGTTGCCCGTAATCGACGATCGCCGCCGCGACGGACGCGGGATCGGTCAGGCAATCGAAGCGCAGATCGACGCCCTCGGCATCGAGCTTGTTGTGCTGCTTCTTCATGTTGGAGCGCAGGTTCTTGCCGCGCGCGGCCCAGTAGTCGTCGAAGCTGCCGGCAATCGTGACGCGCGCGGTCGCGATGTAGTCGCTGGTCGTCTGCCCATCGTCGTCGCGTCGCGCCACATGCTCGGGGTCGAGCTGGTTAATGCCGACGATCGCGGTGGTCGCGCCGAGGCTGGCTGCGAGCGCGCGCATCTGGTCGGACGACGGCAGGCCGCGCGATCCATCGTCCTGCAACCACAGGCCGATCGGCGCCTGCGACGGTTGAAAACTGTCGTGCACGAAAGCGTTGGCGCGCGACACGATCACGGCGCGACGCAGGCCCATGGTGTCGCCAACCCGGCCGTCCACCCGCCCTTCGAGCAGCGCGATGCGTTCGCGGCCATCGCCGAAATGCGTCAACAGCGGCGCGACGAAATCGGAATGCAGCACCGGCGATCGAAAGCCCGCGTCATTGAGCGCATCCCACCGCGAGGCAACCGAGCCGAAGGCGGAGGCGGGCAGCACCTTCCAGCGGCTGCGTTCGACGTGTGCGCTCATGCCCGATCCATGCGGCGACTCATGCTGCACCGGATGGTGAAAAGAAAGCCGCGCGGATGCGTTCGATCATCCACGAGACGTCGTCGTCGGTCAGTTCCTGATGACAGGGAAACTGGAAGATCTCGGTGGCATATCGCGCCGACACCGGGTCGGTGCGCGCGGCTTCGTCGTCCCACAGATGTTCCCATCGAAACAGCGGCACCGCATCTTCCTTCAAGCGACGGAATACCCGCTCGGGCCGCTCGACCCACAAGGGAAACACATAGGGCACGACCGTGTCGCCCAGCACCGGGAAGAGCGGCTTCGCATCGGGCAGATCGGCCAGCGCCTCAGCCATCCGCAAGTAGTTGTGACGACGACGCGCGATGATGCGGCCCACCGGCAGGCGGTCGACCAGCTTCTGCGAAGCCGTGGAAATACGCCGATCGAGCCACGCGGGGTCGAGCCCGTTGAAGCCTTCGGATGCGGCCGGGTCGTGATACGCGAACGGAGCGGGGCTGCCTGAGCTGCGCAAGCGTTTGAAGCCGCGCCACATCGCATCCTTTGCCAGGAGCGTGGTTCGTGCCGCCGTTTGTATTCCAGGGAAGCGTTGATAGCGCAGGCCGCGTTCGATCGAGTTGATCAGCGCCTTGGCTTCGAAGCGGCGCGACGGCGGCCGCAATTGCAGGTCGTCGAGGCTATGCGTCGCCGACGCCAGGCATCCGCCGTCATAGACCGGAAAGAACTTCATCAGGCTCACCGCCGCGTAGTCGCCCCACGAACCCATCGGCTTGCCGTCGGCCAACCCGAACGCCGCGTGCGCGCAGTCTTCGATGATCGGGATGCCGCGTGCTTTCGCGAAAGCGCTGATGACGCCCATCCACTGAGGGAATCCGACGTAATGCGTGACCAGCATCGCGCGGACTTTCGAGAGATCGTAGGTCTCGAGGACTTCGAGCGGCACCTCGAGCTTCGCCTTCAACGGATAGAAAAGCGGGACGGCGCCGCAGAAGACGATCGGCTCGACCATCGACATGCAGTGGTATCCGGGCACGAGCACCTGGTCGCCAGGCTTGACGCCCAGCCGCTTCAGGGCCAGCGCGATCGCCACACGCGCGCTCGTGACGTAGCGCACGTGCGGCAGCGACAGGACGCTCGGCAGAATACCGGCCGCATCGACCGGTATCGCTCGGGAGAAGGAGGACCAGCCGAGAACGGGATTCTTGGGAACGTGCGGCTCGG
>JBBQCA010000091.1:0-12259 GCA_038318315.1 Burkholderiales bacterium
GTGGGGTGTTCGAGCATCGCCGCGATCTTGGTCGATGCGGTGATCGGAGTACCTGACGGAGCGTCGAGATGTTCGAGGACGGTCACGGCGCGGGAGTGGGGTGGGCGAGGGGGTGGGCGAGGGGGTGGGCGAGGGAGTCGACGACGGAGTCGACGGTCTGCATGGTTGACGCGAGGGTGGCTATCTTACCGTCGACGCGAACGGATGGTCGAAGCGATCGGACTATCGTACCTAAGTCGCTACAATCGTTTGTGTTGCCCGCCTCTTCCCGCATTTCCCGTACATCAAGGAGCCGCCTTGTTCAAGGCCATCTACCTGACCCGCGACGACGATCAATTCCGCGCCCGAGTCGCCGACCTCGACGACGCGTCCCTGCCGTCGGACGACGCGCGCGCCGTGACGCTCGCCGTCGAATATTCGACGCTCAACTACAAGGACGGCCTCGCGATCACCAACAAGAGTCCGGTGGTGCGCAAGTGGCCGATGGTGGCGGGTATCGACGGTGCCGGCCGCGTCGAAACCAGCGAGCATCCCGACTTTCGTTCCGGCGACCGGGTGATCCTCAACGGTTATGGCGTCGGCGAAACCCATTGGGGTTGTCTCGCGCAACGCGCGCGCCTGTCGGGCGATTGGCTGGTGCCTTGCCCCGCGGGTTTGTCGAGCGCCGATGCGATGGCGATCGGCACCGCGGGCTACACCGCGATGCTGTGTGTCCTCGCGCTCGAAGCCAGCGGGCTGCGTGCCGGCGACGGTGAGGTACTCGTCACCGGCGCATCGGGCGGCGTGGGCAGCATCGCGATCGCGCTCCTGTCGAGGCTGGGTTACAAGGTCGTGGCGTCGACCGGCAAGCTCGACGAAGCGGACTATCTGCGCAAGCTCGGCGCGGCGGACGTGATCGACCGCGCGACCTTGTCCTCGCCCGGCAAGCCCTTGCAGAAGGAACGCTGGTCCGCCGCGATCGATTCGGTCGGGTCGCATACCCTGGCGAACGTGTGTGCACAGACCCGTTACGGCGGCATGGTGACCGCATGCGGCCTCGCGCAAGGCATGGACTTGGCTATGTCGGTCGCACCCTTCATCCTGCGCGGCGTAAGCTTACGCGGCATCGACAGCGTGCTGGCGCCGCAAGCGATGCGCCGCAAAGCCTGGTCGCGTCTTGCAAACGATATCGATCGCGGCAAGCTTCAGTCGATCACGCGCACCATCACGCTCGCCGAGGCGATCCCCGCCGCCGATGACCTGATGGCCGGTCGCATCCGCGGGCGCGTCGTCGTCGATGTCAATGCTTGAGGTGTCAAGCAAATTGTCCGCCACCTGTGATAAGGAATGAACATGGCTAAACGACCTGCATCGAAAGACACACCCGGAAAGGAAACGACCGCTCCCGCTCCCGAAAAGGGAACGAACGACGCGCCCCGGACCATCGAAGAGCGCATCGACGAAAGCCTGGAGGAGTCCTTCCCCGCGAGCGACCCACCCGCGGTCCACACCCACACCAAGAAGTGAAAACGCGACGACCCCGCCTTGCACCGTGCGTTGCATCCGATTCGCGCGAGGAGTTCTGAAATGACCACCCTCAACGTCAACGGCAACATGGCCGAGATCGACGCCGATCCCACCACGCCGATCCTGTGGGCGCTGCGCGACCATCTCGACCTGACCGGCACCAAGTTCGGATGCGGTGCGGCGCTCTGCGGCGCATGTACCGTTCATCTTGACGGTCAGGCGATCCGCTCGTGCGTGACGCCGATCTCCGCAGCCGCCGGCAAGACCGTCACCACCATCGAAGGCATCTCGCGCGACCCGCTGGGTGCGCGCGTGCAGGCCGCGTGGGTCAAGCACGACGTGCCGCAATGCGGTTATTGCCAGAGCGGACAGATCATGAGCGCGGTTGCGCTGCTGAAAACCGTGCGGTCGCCGAAAGACGAGGACATCGACAACGCGATGGCCGGCAACATCTGCCGCTGCGGAACCTATCAACGCGTGCGCGCCGCGATCAAGGACGCGGCGCGTTCGGCTTGAGGAGCGACCCACCATGCGCCTCGATCTCGACGCACTAGCGCTCGCGCAACTCACGGTCGCGATGGCCGGTTCATCGCGATCTACAGACGAATCCGCAGCATCGTCGTTCGATCGCCGCAGTTTTCTCAAGGCCACGGCATTGGCGGGTGGCGGCATGTTGCTCGGTTTCGCGCTGCCCTCAGGCATTCGCGATGCGCAGGCCGAGGATTCGGCGCAGCCTGCCTCCAAGGGACCGCTGCAACCCTACGCCTTCATCAAGATCAATCCCGACAACACGGTCGAGATCATGTCGAACCGCCTCGAGTTCGGACAAGGCACGCAGACCGCGTTGCCAATGCTGATCGCCGAGGAGCTCGATGTCGATTGGGCCAACGTCCGAGGCGTGCTCGCGCCGGCGGGCGATGCGTTCAAGGATCCGGTCTTCGGCATCCAGATCACCGGCGGCTCGACCGCTCTCCACAATTCGTGGGACCAGTATCGCAACATGGGCGCGGCCGCGCGCGTGATGCTTGCGCAGGCTGCGGCCAATCAGTGGGGCGTGCCGGTCGGGCAGGTCAAGGCGAGCAAGGGCATGCTGACCGCCGGCACGAAGAGCGCGAGCTACGGCTCGATGGCGAGCGCCGCGGCCTTGCTTCCGGTGCCCGACAAGGTCGCGCTCAAGGACCCCAAGCGATATCGCATCATCGGCAAGCCCACGCGTCGCGTCGATACCGAGTCCGCGACCAACGGCACGAAGAAGTTCGGCATGGACGTGAAGCTGCCGCGCATGCGCGTGGCCGTGATCAAGCGTCCGCCCACCTTCGGCGGCAAGGTCGCGCGCTTCGATGCGGCCGACGCGAAGAACATCAAGGGCGTCTTCGATGTGATTCAAGTGCCGCTCGATCGCGGCGCGTCGGGCCTGGCGATCATCGCGGACGGCTACTACCCCGCATTGCGCGGACGTCACGCACTCAAGGTCGACTGGACCGATGGTCCCGCAGCCTCGGTATCGAGCACCGCGTTGGTCGCGCAATACCACGAGATGGCGAAGCGGCCGAGCAAGGTCGCGTTGCAAGGCGATGTCTCGAAACTCGCGGGCGCGCCCAAGACTCTGGTCGCCGAGTACGAGTTTCCGTATCTCGCGCACGCGCCGATGGAGCCGCTCAATGCCACCTTCGATCTGCGAGCCGATACCTGCACGGTGTGGGCGGGCACGCAGTTCCAGACCGTCGACCAGATGGCGATCGCCGAAGTGCTCGGCATGCGGCCCGATCGCGTCACGCTCAACACGATGCCGGCCGGCGGCGGCTTCGGTCGGCGTGCGGTGCCCACCTCCGACTATCTGCGCGAAGCGGCAAGCATCGCGAAAGCCTACGGCAAGGGTCCGATCAAGGTGATCTGGAGTCGCGAGGACGATCTGCAGGGCGGCTACTACCGGCCGCTCCACGTGCATCGCGCCGAGATCGGCTTCGACGATGCCGGCAAGGTCGTCGCATGGAACCACGTGATCGTCGGCCAATCGATCCTCAAGGGCACACCGTTCGCGGAGATGATGGTCAAGGACGGCATCGACAGCACCATGACCGAAGGCGTCGTCGAGAACATCTACGGCATGCCGATGCAGCTTGCGATCACGCATCCCGACGTACCGGTGCCTGTGCTGTGGTGGCGTTCGGTGGGCAACACCCACACCGCCTATGTGATGGAGACGCTGATCGACGAAGTCGCGCGAGCGGCCAATCAGGATCCGGTTGAATACCGCATGGGCAGGCTCGATCCGAAGAAGCACGCGCGCCATCGCGCGGCCCTGAAGCTGGCGGTCGATCGATCCGGCTACGGCAAGCCGCTGCCCGAAGGGCATGCCTGGGGCGTCGCTGTGCACGAGTCCTTCGGCACGGTGGTCGCGCACGTCGTCGATGTCTCGATCGAGGGCGACAAACCCAAGGTCCACAAGGTCACGGCCGGCGTTCACGCCAATCGCATCGTCAATCCGATGACGGCGGAGACGCAGATCCAGGGCGGCGCGGTGTTCGGGCTGGGCATGACGCTGCCCGGTTTCGCGATCACGTTGAAGAACGGGCGTGTCGAACAATCGCAATTCACCGACTACCCGCCACCGCGCATGCCCGATGCGCCGCCCGTCGATGTGTTCTTCGTCAAGAGCGACGAGCCGCCGACCGGGCTGGGCGAGCCCGGCGTGCCGCCGATCGCGCCGGCCGTGGCGAACGCGGTGTTCGCACTGACCGGCAAGCGCCTGCGCAAGCTGCCCTTCGAAATGGCTTGACGCCCCTTGACCACCAGAAAGGCGAAGCGGGATCCCATGCGTACCTCTCTTCTTCTGATCGCCTCGTGCTGTGCTCTGCTGTCGTTCGATGCGGGCTCGCAGACCAGCAAGCCGGCCATCGCGTCCGCGGATGCTGCACGCCTGTTCGAACCGATTCGTCAGGTGCTTCAGCACCCGCGCTGCCAGAACTGCCACATCGTAGGCGATGCGCCCTTGCAATACGACGCGGGGATAGCTCACGCGCAACGCGTCAAGCGCGGCGCCAATGGCAAGGGCATGGTGGCGCTTCATTGCAGCGCTTGCCATCAAAACGAAAATCCGCCAGCCGCTCTGGGTCCGCATGCGCCGCCGGGCGCGCCCAATTGGCATCTGCCGCCCGAGAACATGAAGATGGTGTTCAAGGATGTCGGCGCCCGCGAGCTCTGCATGACCGTCAAGGACAGGAAGCGCAACGGCAATCGCTCGATGGAAGACTTCGTGCATCACATCGCCGACGACCCGCTGGTCGCGGGGGGATGGAATCCGGGTGGCGACCGCAAGCCGGTTTCGATTCCCAAGGAAGAAACCGTTGCCGCGGTCAAGGCATGGGTGGCGGCCGGCGCACCCTGCCCTGCGAGTTGATGAGCGCCAGACGCAATTCTCGATCGCAGGTCGAATTGAGCGGAAATTCGCGCGTTGCTTCGCGGATGCCTCTTCGGCCGCGCGACTAAAATGGCGATCTGTTCAGCGATGCGCGCATTCGGTCGCGCAACCGCACCCATCCTGATAGTGGAGCCCCCTCTTGATCGTTCGCGCAGCAACCCGCGACGACTGCGATGCGATCGCGGCGCTTCATGCCGCCAGTTGGCAGTCGACCTATCGGCAGATTCTTTCGGACGACTATCTCGATCATCACGTGACCGAGGACAGGAAAGACCTGTGGGCGGCGCGCTTCGCCAATTTCGATCAACGCAAGCATCACGTCACGGTCGCGCTGGACGATACACATGGTGAAGTCGCGTCGGCATCGGCGTCATCGTCCAGCATCGCAGGCTTCGTGTGCGTGCTGCTCGACGAAGAGCCCGAGCTCGGCGCGCTGCTCGACAACCTTCACGTCTCGCCGGAGCGTCATCGCCAGGGCATCGGTCGCAGGCTGATGGCGAGCGCTGCGCATTGGGTCGCCACCATGCAACCGGACTGGGCCATGCATCTGTGGGTATATGAAGCCAACGCGAAGACGGTGGCGTTCTATCGCTCGACCGGCGGCGACCAGGTCGATCATCGCGTGATCGTCACGCCGGCGGGGAATCGCGCGGCCGTGTTGAGGTTCGAATGGCCCGAGCCCGCCGCGCTCGCGCATAGGCTCGACGCCACGTTCCACTTACCATGACAGCGCCGCGGCGCGCCACGACGATCATGAGCGCACGCAACACTTCGGATGGCGCAGTCATCGGCCTTCTTCTCGCATCGGGCTTCGGGCGACGCTTCGACGCCGGAGGCCGCCGCAACAAGTTGCTGGCTCATCTACCCGACGGCCGGACGCTGATCTCGGCATCTGCCCACGCGCTCTGCAGCGCGCTCGAACACGTCGCGGTGGTCGTTCCCGCGCGCAGCACCCTGATCGAGGCGGCACTGTCCGACTTGCCGCTGCGCCTGATTCGCAATCCGCGTGCGAAGGACGGCATCGGCGCATCGATCGCGGTCGGCATCGCCGCGCTGCGCGCCGACTTCCCCCATGCACGCGGCTGGTTGATCGCGTTGGGCGACATGCCCTTCATCGCGCCGGCAACGATCAGGGCGATTGCCGACGCGCTGCCGGTGATCGACGCCAATGCGTCGCGTAGTGGGACGACCCATGGCGCGAACAGCGACACGAGCGGCGGCGAGATCGTCGCGGCCGCCTATCGAGGACGACGCGGGCACCCGGTCGCGTTCGCACGCAGGCTCGGTCCCGAACTGCTGATGCTCGACAGCGACATCGGCGCGAGTCGCCTGCTCGAGACCCTCGGCGTGCGGTTGATAGCCTGCGACGACCCCGGTGTGCTGCGCGACATCGACACGCGCGACGATCTGGCTCGCCCCGCCCCGCAACACTCCCTTTCATGAGTTCACGCGCGCCTGCCCGTGTCGTCCCCGATGTCACGGCCGCAGCGGTGCGCTATCGCATCGCGCCGATCGACCTCAAGGGCCACTACTTCGAAGTCGTGTGCGAAGTGCGCGAGCCCGATCCCGCCGGCCAACGCCTGACGTTGCCGGCCTGGATCCCCGGCAGCTACATGATTCGCGAGTTCGCGCGCAACATCGTTGCGATCGATGCCGTCGATGCCGTCGATGCAAACCGCGGCGGCAATCGCACGCTCGCATTGAGCAAACTGGACAAGCACACCTGGCAGGCGGAGCCGTGCACAGGCGCCCTGGTCGTGCGCTATCGCGTGTATGCGTGGGACCCGTCGGTGCGCGCCGCACATCTGGACGAGAGCCACGCGTTCTTCAACGGCACCAGCGTGTTCCTGCGCGTCGCCGGTCGTGAAGACGAACCGCACGCGGTCGAGCTGATTGCGCCGCGCGGCAAGGCGTATCGCGACTGGCGCGTTGCGACCTCGTTGCCCGAATCGAAAGCGAAGCCCGATGGGTCGCAACGCGGCTTCGGCAGCTATCGTGCCGAGAGCTACGACGCGCTGATCGATCATCCGGTCGAGATGGGAATGTTTCGGCTCGAGCGCTTCGATGCGGCGGGCGTGCCGCACGAAATCGCATTCACCGGCCACATCCCCAACCTCGACGCGGCACGCATCAACGACGATCTCGCGAAGCTGTGCGCGGCGCAGATTCGTTTCTTCGCGACGACGAAGGAAGCCGCGCCGTTCGATCGCTATGTCTTTCTCACGTCGGTAACCGGCGAAGGCTACGGCGGTCTCGAGCATCGCGCATCGACCGCCTTGCTGTGCTCGCGCGATTCGTTGCCGGTCCAGGGACAAACCGAACGTACGGCCGGATACCGAGGCTTTCTAGGCCTCGTCAGCCACGAATATTTTCACGCCTGGAACGTCAAGCGCATCAAGCCCGGGGCGTTCGCGCGCTACGACCTGGAGCGCGAGAACTACACGTCGCTGCTGTGGATCTTCGAAGGGTTCACGAGCTACTACGACGACCTCTTCCTGGTGCGCACCGGTCTTGCGAACGAACTGCAGTACCTCGAGATGATCGTCAAGGTCGTCGACGACGTGATGGCCGGCGGCGGGCGCAAGATCCAGAGCGTTGCCGAGAGCTCGTTCGATGCGTGGATCAAGTACTACCGGCAGGACGAGAACTCGCCGAATGCGATCGTGAGCTACTACAAGAAGGGCTCGCTGATCGCGCTGTGCCTCGATCTCTACATACGCAGAAAGAGTCGCGGCAAGGCGTCGCTCGATGATGTGATGCGATTGATGTGGCGTCGCCACGGCCGCGATTTTTATGCGAAGGCGGACGCAGACGGCATTGGCGAAGACGAGTTTCCCTCGCTGGTTGAAGAAGCCACCGGCGTCGACGTGCGCGAGCAGGTGGCGCGCTGGGCCTACGGCACCGATGAGCTGCCGCTGGTCGAACAGCTCGCGACGTTCGGCCTCGCGCTGCGCTTCGAGCCCCGGCAGCAAGGACCGTCGCTCGGCGTTCGCATCCCGGCAGCGGCGGGCAACGAATGTCGCATCACGCATGTGGACGACGGCAGTGCCGCGCATCGCGCGGGGCTCGCCGCAGGCGATGTGCTGGTCGCGATCGACGACGTGCGCGCGACGGCCGGTCGCATGGACGCGCTGCTGTCGCGCTATCGCGCGGGCGAGACGGTGGATGCGAGTTTCTTTCGCGGCGATCTGCTGCAACGACGCAAGCTGGTGCTCGACGCGGCGCCGATGCGCGCCGTGATCGAGGACGCGAAGAAGGCATCGAAGACCGCGATGGCCATGCGCCGCGCCTGGCTGACCGACACCAACGTTTCAGGACGCTAGTCGGGCAGCTCTTCGTCCTCGCCGGGGCGCTGCGCATCCGGAATCGCATAGCGCTCGCTGGCCCACGCGCCCAGATCGACGTTCTTGCA
Organism: Burkholderiales bacterium; assembly: GCA_038318315.1. Taxonomy (GTDB): domain Bacteria; phylum Pseudomonadota; class Gammaproteobacteria; order Burkholderiales; family Burkholderiaceae_D; genus CAHJXF01. Next base: position 8,340 of record JBBQCA010000091.1, read on the forward strand.
TCGCTCGGAACAGAAGGGACGGAACGGGCTCTCCGCACTCCACGGAACGGGCGTGCCGCAGGTCGGACATTTGACGAGGGCCATGTGATGCGGAACGCGCGACTAGAGATTGCAGAGGACGAGCTCGAACGGCACGTCGCTGTCGATCGGGCGCGGGCGCATGTCGCCGTCTTGCGCGGTGAAGCGAACCCAGATCATGTACTTGTTGGCGCTGATCTCCGGGATCGCACCGAGCGATTCATCGAGCCTGACCTGCAGCATCTGATACGACTTGCCGCCCAGTACCTGCTGAAAGCCGCCCTGCACCGCGACCACCTGCATCGCATGACCGGACTCGCGCAGCAGGCGCAACACGATCTCGAAGCAGCGACGCAAGGGCATCAACGGCGCGATCCAGGCGGTCAGGTATTCGAGGCGCTGTTGCGCGGGACGCGAGAGCCATGCGTGATACGACGGCAGATCGAACTCGCAGGTTCCGCCCGGAATGATGCTGCGGCTTCGTATGCTGGCCAGCCAGTCGTTGTCGCGCAGATGCTGGCCGACCTTGCCGGGAGTGTCGTAGAGCGCATGCGTGGCGCGCTCGATGTCCGACAGCACCGCTTCGAGCTTGGCCTGCTCGACCGCGGCATTGCCGCGCAGCGCCGTGAGCGACTGACGCTGGCGTTCGAGTTCCTGCAGCAGATCGGATTTCAGGTCCGCGCGACCGGCGACGTCGAGGATCTCGAACATCGTCGTCAACGCGACGTGATGCGAAGTGGGATGCGATTGGCCGAGAAAGATTTCGAGGCGGTCGAACAGATCTTCGAGACGCAGTAGCGTGCGGATGCGCTCGTTGAAGGGATATTCGTACTGGATCAATGGACGCCTGCGAGGACGGGGAGCGCGTACCGATCGAAATGGGAAGTGTCCGCGACGCGTGGCAAGAGCGCAGTCGCCGCGCGATTCTGAAGCATGCGGCAGCGAATGACAAACGCGCGAAGCACGAAACTGTATTCGAACCTCACGGGCCGTCGAGTCGCTCGTGGCGAGCGGCGGCCTCGAGGTATTGCCGGTGCAGGCGTTCGATCGGTTGATCGAGTGCTTCTGCCGGCCCGCTGTTGTCGATCACGTCGTCGGCCAGCGCGATGCGCTGCGCGGCCGGCATCTGCGTCGCGACGATCGCCATGACTTCCTCTTCGCTCATGCCGCTGCGACGCATGACGCGCTCGATCTGCACACGCAGGTCGCACGCCACCACCAGGGTGCGCTGAACACCGGCCGCGCGCGTGGTCGCGGGGTGCGTGGATTCGAACAACAGCGGCACCACCAGCAGCACATAAGGCGAGGCCGCGCTCGCGCGTTCGGCTTCGCATCCGGCACGAATCATCGGATGCAGGATCGCTTCGAGCTTCCTGCGCTCGTCCGCATCCGCGAACACATGCGCACGCATGCGCGCGCGCGCCAGCGATCCATCGACTGCGATGAACGATGGCCCGAAGGCTTCGCGGATCGCCTCGATGGCAAGGCCGCCCGAAGCGGTCAGGCGATGCGCGGCGACGTCGGCGTCGACGATCGCAATCCCCTTGCCGGCGAAACGATCGGCCACGGTGGACTTGCCGCTGCCGATGCCGCCGGTCAGGCCGACCGTGTAGCGCATGGGACGTGGGTCCTGGACGACGTCACGCGTATCCATTACCCGATGGTGGGCAAGACCCACTCGATCACCTGCCGCCCCGCGAACAGCATCAGCACGCCGGCGGGCGCGAGATAGACGCCGAACGGCAGGCGCGACGCCATCGTCTTCCTGCCGGTCACGATCAACGTGATGCCGACCGCGGCGCCGACCACCGCGGACATGAGGACGATCGGCAGGATCGCCTGCCATCCGAACCACGCGCCCAGTGCGGCGAGCAGCTTGAAGTCGCCGTAGCCGAAACCCTCCTTGGCCGTGGCGAGCTTGTAGAGCCAATAGACCGACCAGAGGCTGAGATACCCCGCGACCGCGCCCCATATCGCGTCGGGGAGCGGCACGAAGCCACCGACGGCCGCGAACATCAGCCCGAGCCACAGCAGCGGCAAGGTGATCGAATCGGGCAGGAGCATCGCATCGGCGTCGATGAATGTCAGTGAGATCAGGCCCGCCACCAGCACCAGCGATGCGAGAGTCGCGAGCGAAAAGCCGAAGCGCCATGCGACCGCGGCGAAGAGAATGCCGGTGATCAGTTCGATCGCCGGATAACGCAGCGAGATCGGCGCGGCGCACGCACTGCATCGACCGCGCAGGACGAGATAGCTGACGACGGGAATATTTTCAAGCGCGGTGATGCGATGCCCGCAATCACCGCAACGCGAACCGGGCCGCATCAGGTTCTCGTCCGGAAGCGCAGCGGCCAGCCCCGCGAACGCGGGCTGCACGCCGCGCAGCTGGCTCTTCAGCACAGCTCTCTGACTCGCGTCTTTCTTCGTGACGAAGCGCTCGACATAGTCGTCGAGATCGGTGAACCACTCGAGCACGCCCGTGACGTTGCCGCGCTCGAGCATGCGCGGCACGCGATGGATGACGACGTTGAGAAAACTGCCGATCACGAGACCGAACAAGCCGACGGCGCCCGCGAGCAGCAGCGGGCTTTCCGGCCATGCGTCGATCATGTCGCGCCGTGCGGCGTGGTGGGCGGCACGCGACGCGTGAGCCGCGCCAAACCCACCCTTACACCACCTGGCCGAGCTTGAAGATCGGCAGATACATCGCGATCACCATGCCGCCGACGAGCACGCCGAGGACCACGATGATGAGCGGTTCGATCAGGCTGGCCAGTGCATCGACCGCGTCGTCGACTTCCGCTTCGAAGAAATCGGCGACCTTCGACAACATGCTGTCGAGCGAACCCGACTCTTCGCCGATCGACACCATCTGGATCACCATGTTGGGAAACACGTTGGTGTTCTGCATCGCATTGGTGAGCGACACGCCGGTCGAGACGTCGGCCTGAACCTTCTTGGTGGCTTCGGCGTAGACCCAGTTGCCGGACGCGCCGCCGACCGAATCGAGCGCCTCGACCAGCGGCACGCCGGCCGCGAACATGGTCGCGAGCGTGCGGGTCCATCGCGCGATCGCCGACTTGCGCACCAGCGAGCCGAAGATCGGCGCCTGCAGCAGCAGCCTGTCCATGACGGCCTGGATCTTCGGGCTTCGTCTCCATGCCTGAAAGAAAAAGTACAAGCCGCCGAAGAGGATGCCGAAGATCAGGTACCACCACTGCACGAAGAAATCCGAGATCGCCATCACCACCAGCGTGGGTCCGGGAAGATCCGCACCGAAGCTCGAGAACACGCTCTTGAATGCGGGAATGACGAAGATCATGATGACCGCCGTCACGATGAAGCCCACACCCAGGACCGCCGCCGGATAGAACAGCGCGGCCTTGATCTTGCTCTTGATCGCGAGGATCTTTTCCTTGTAGGTCGCGAGGCGATCGAGCAGCGAATCGAGAATACCGGCCTGCTCGCCGGCCGAGACGAGGTTGCAGAACAGCGGGTCGAAATACAGCGGGTATTTGCGAAACGCCTGGTTCAGGCTCGAACCGGTCTCGATGTCGGAGCGCACGTCGTTCAACAACTTGGACACCGATGCGTTGGAGTGTCCGCGGCCGACGATGTCGAAGGCCTGGAGCAGCGGCACACCCGCCTTCATCATCGTTGCGAGTTGACGCGTGAACAGCGTGACGTCCTTTTCCCTGATCTTCTTGCCGCGCCGAAAGGTTTGCTTCTTGATCTTGGTGACGAGGATGCCCTGCTTGCGCAGCGACGCATTGACGAGCGCGTCGCCGGCCGCGCGCATCTCGCCGCGCACGTTCTTGCCGTTGCGATCCTTCCCTTCCCAGGCAAAGATCGCTTCCCTGCTCGCAGCCGGTCTTCTGGCCAGATTGGCTGTCGCCATTCCC
>JBBQCA010000092.1:0-12252 GCA_038318315.1 Burkholderiales bacterium
GGCCAGTTCCGCGAACAAGTTCAGCGGCAAGGGCGACAGCGCCAGCAGCAATCAATTCACCGGCACGATCACCGTCACCGTCATCGAGGTGCTCGGCAACGGCAACCTGATCGTCTCGGGCGAGAAGCAGATCGGCATCAACCAGGGTTCGGAGTTCATCCGCTTCTCGGGCGTGGTCAACCCCAACACGGTGGTCAACAACAACACCGTCTCTTCCACACAGGTGGCCGACGCCCGCATCGAATATCGCGGCACCGGCTACATCGACGAGGCGCAGACGATGGGCTGGATGTCGCGTCTCTTCCTCACCGTGCTTCCGTTCTGATGGGAACTCTCTTGGACGACTACTCCTGCACGACGCCGAGGTCGGACGCATCGCTCACGCGCTTGCTCCGCGTGCTCTCGGCCCTGGTACTGGGTGTCGCGGTGTTGTCGGCCGCTTCATCAGCGCGCGCCGAGCGCATCAAGGATCTGGTCTCGATCCAGGGCGTGCGCAGCAATCAGCTGATCGGCTACGGCATCGTGGTCGGTCTCGACGGCACCGGCGACCAGACCACGCAGACGCCGTTCACGGTGCAGAGCATCGCGTCGATGCTCGCGCAGATGGGCGTCAACCTGCCGCCCGGCACCAACCTGCAATTGAAGAACGCCGCGGCCGTGATGGTCACCGCAGTGCTGCCCGCATTTGCGCGACCGGGGCAGGCGATCGACGTCACGGTCTCGTCGATCGGCAACGCCAAGAGCCTGCGCGGCGGCACCTTGCTGTTGACGCCGCTGAAGGGCGCCGACAACCAAATCTATGCGATGTCGCAGGGAAACATATTGCTCGGCGGCGCGGGTGCATCGGCCGCCGGCAGCAAAGTGCAGATCAATCAGTTGAACGCGGGCCGCGTGCCGGGCGGCGCGTCGGTGGAACGCTCGGTCGCCACGTCGATCGGACAGGGCGAGTTCGTCAACCTCGAACTCGAGCAGACCGATTTCGCCAATGCGCAAGCCGTCGCATCTGCGATCAATCGCGCGGTGCCGGGTGCCGCGTCGATGATCGATGGCCGCGTCGTGCAGGTGCGTGCGCCGCTGGGAGCCAGCGATCGCGTCGCCTTCCTCGCGGGTCTCGAAGATCTCGACGTCACGCTGTCGCGTCCGCCCGCGCGCGTGATCATCAATGCACGTACCGGCTCGGTCGTGATGAATCAGGCGGTGACCTTGCAGGCGAGCGCGGTCGCGCACGGCAACCTGTCGGTGACCATCAGCGCCGAGAACAGCGTGAGCCAGCCCAATCCGCTGGCGCAAGGTCAGACCGTGGGTGTCACCAACGCGCAGATCCAGGTGAAGTCGGACAAGGGCGAACTCGTCAATCTGCCGGCGAGCGCCAAGCTCACCGATGTCGTGAAGGCACTCAACGCGATCGGCGCCACGCCGCAGGACCTGCTTTCCATCCTTCAGGCGTTGAAGGCCGCGGGCGCCTTGCGCGCCGACCTCGAGGTGATCTGACATGGGCCTGATCGTGTCCAACGCGGCAACGACTTCGGCCGCATCCGCGTCGTCGTCCATCGGCAGCTACGATCCGCGCGCGCTCGACGCGGTCAAGCTCGCGACCAAGAGCGGCGATGCGGCGGCGACCCGCAAGGTTGCGCAGCAATTCGAATCGCTGTTCCTGTCGATGATGTTGAAGAACATGCGCGCGACGCTGCCGGGCAGCGATCCGCTGGCCAACGACGCGTCGAAGATGGCGACCGACATGTACGACCAGCAACTCGCGCAGAACATCGCGAGCAAGGGGCGCGGCATCGGTCTGGCCGACGCGCTGGTCGCGCAGATCGAGCGCGCGCAGGGCAAGAAGCCAGGTACCGGGATAGACGCGCTCTCGTCGTCGCCCGCGTTGCATCCGCCGCTCACGATGCCGAAGTTGCGCAACATGTCTCTCGATGCGACGACCGCGCCGGCCTCGGTCGGCCCATCGGCATCGGCATCCGGTGCAGCCGCCGCCACGGCCACGCCCGTGCATCGCGACTTCGTCGATCGCTTCAAGGATGCCGCGATCGCCGCGGCCGAAGCGAGCGGCATCCCGGCCAAGATCATCCTCGGGCAAGCCGCGCTCGAAAGCGGCTGGGGCAAGCATGAAGTGCGGGACAGCAAGGGCGCGGGCAGCTTCAACCTGTTCGGCATCAAGGCCGGCGCGAGTTGGACCGGTGCGACCGTCGATGCCGTCACGACCGAAGTCGTCAACGGTGTCGCGCAGAAGGTCGTGCAGAAGTTTCGCGCCTACGCATCCTATGCGGAGTCGTTCATCGACTACGCGAAGCTGGTCGCGAACAACCCGCGTTACGAGAAGGCGGTGCACGCCGCAGGCGACGCGCTGCAGTTCGCGCGCGAGATGGGGCGCTCGGGCTATGCGACCGATCCGAACTATGGAACCAAGCTGGCTCAGGTGCTGGCGGGTCCGCTCGGGAAGTTGTTCTGATCCATGGCAAATCCGGGAACCGGTTCAGTTGTGACGCGTGCTGCCGATATCAAGGGCGACGCGTCGACAGGTGTGACCCGGGTGCGGCCCGGCGATGACACGGGTTCCGACTATTCGCGTCAAGCAGACGAGGTGAAGCGTGCGAGGTAAAACATGAGCGGCTTGATCGGGATCGGACTGTCGGGTCTGCGCGCAGCGCAGGCCGGCCTCGTCACGACCGGACACAACATCGCCAACGTGAACACGCAGGGCTTCACGCGTCAGGAGACCGTGCTTGCAGGCGCGACGGCGCAGTTCACCGGCGCGGGCTACGTGGGGCAGGGCGTGAACGTGACGACCGTGCGCCGCATCTACAGCGACTACCTGACCCAGTCGGTGCGCGACGGCGTCGCGACCAGTTCGCGCGCCGACGCATACGCGACCGAGCTCAAGCGCGTCGATGGATGGCTTGCCGATTCGTCGTCGAACCTCTCGGCGGCGATCGACGGCTTCTTTTCTTCCGCGCAGACGGTTGCGAACATCCCGTCCGACTCGGCTGCGCGACAAACGCTGCTGTCGTCGGGGCGCGCGCTCGCCGCGCGCTTCAACGATCTCAGCCAGCGTTTCGACCAGCAAGGCAGCGACATCGATCGCCAGATCGGCGACACCGTCACCAGCGTCAACACGCTTGCCCAGCAGGTCGCGGGCCTCAATCAGCGCATCCTCACCGACGGTCGCGATCCGGCTATCTCGCAAGTCCCCAACGACCTGCTCGATCAGCGCGACGCGCTGGTCAGGCAAATCGCGGGCGCGATCGGTGCGACCGCGTTGCCGCAGTCGGATGGATCGGTCAATCTGTTCGTGGGCAACGGACAACCGCTGGTGGTCGGTCGTCACGCGAACACGCTCATCACGGTTCCCGACGATCAGGATCCGAGCAAGCAGCAGCTCGCCGTTCAGGTCAGCGGCACGACACAACGCATCTCGACCGACCAGGTGCAGGACGGCACGCTGGGCGGCTTGTTCCGTTTTCGCGATGACGTCTTGTCGCAGACCAAGAACGCGCTCGGACAGATCGCGATCGCGCTCGGCTCCGCGCTGAACGCGCAGAACAAGCTCGGACAGGACGCCAGCGGCGCGCCGGGGATCGCGCTGTTCAAGGTCGGCTCGCCGGCGGTGATCCCTGCCAGGACCAACAGCGCGGGCTCGGGCCTGGACGTCTCGATTGCCGACCCCAGCCAATTGACCACGAGCGACTATCGGCTCGACTTCGATGGCACGAGCTACAAGCTGACCAATCTCGCGGACAAGACCTCGCGCACCTTCGCCAGCCTGCCGCAAGCCGTCGACGGCGTGAAGATCGCGGCCTCGGGGCCGCTCGCCGCGGGCGACCATTTCACGATCGCACCGACACGCACCGGCGCGCACGATTTCGCGGTCGCAACCACCGATCCGGCGCGCATTGCGTCGGCCGCGCCGGTCGCACTGACGATAGGCTCGAGCAATGCGGGGAGCGCGCGCATGGCTTCGCTCGCGGTGCTGCCGGCCGATCCCCTGCCTGCCGCGTTGAGAGCGCCGGTCGACGTGCGCTTTCATGTCGCGGGCAGCGTCACCACCTACGATCTCGTCGATCGCACCAGCGGCACGGTGCTGTCCGCAGGCAGTCCCTATACCGATGGCGCGGCGATCGCGCAGAACGGCTGGAACCTCACGCTGAGCGGCACGCCGGCGGACAACGACGTGTTCACGGTCGGCCCCAACGCCGGCGGCAGCGGCGACAACCGCAATGCGCTGCTGCTCGCGCAGGTCCAGCAGAACGTCGTGACCTTGTCCGGCAGCGCGCAGGACGCGTACAACGGACTGGTCGGCAGCATCGGCAACAAGACCAACGAAGCAGATGCCCTGTCGAATGCGGAGCAGAGCCTGTTGACGCAGGCGCAAGACAGTCGCGATGCGGTATCGGGCGTCAACCTCGACGAGGAGGCGGCCAATCTGCAGCGCTATCAGCAGGCCTACCAGGCGGCGAGCAAGAGCATTGCGACCGCATCGGCGATGTTCGACGCGGTGCTCGCGCTGTTCCGCTGATCGCGTCGCCACGACCCCACAGAAAAAACATCGCCATGCGCATCGCCACCTCAACGCTCTTCGACCGCGGACTCGCCGCCATCGACCTCGCGCAGCGCAATCTGTCGCGCGCGCAACAACAGGTCTCGACCGGACATCGCGTCAACACCGCGGCGGACGATCCGGTGGCGGCCACGCAGATCCTGCGCACCACCAGCAACCTTGCGACCAACTCGCAATACATCGCCAATCAAGGCATCGCGTCGCATCTGCTCGGGCAGGCCGACAGCACGCTCGGACAGGTCGGCGACCTGCTGCAAAGCGTGCGCACATCGCTGGTCGCTTCCAACAACGCCGCATTGTCGGACAGCGATCGCGCGGCGATCGGGGTCGAGATCAAGAGTCGTCTCGATGCGCTGGTCTCCCTTGCGAACACCAAGGATGGCGACGGGCATTTTCTGTTTGGCGGCTACCGCAGCGATACCACGCCGTTCGCACGCACCAGCACCGGCGTGAGCTACGCGGGCGACGATGGAGCCCGCGCGATCCAGGTTTCGGCCACGCGACAGATCGGCGTATCCGAAAGCGGCGCCGATGTGTTCGGCCGCATCAGCGCGGGCAACGGCGTATTCACCACCGCCGCCTCGACGAGCAACAGCGGCAGCGGCGTCATCGACACCGGTCAGGTCGTCACGCCCGCATCGCTGACCGGTCACGGCTATCAGGTGCAGTTCGCCGTCAGCGGCGGCGCGACGACCTATCAGGTGGTCGACACGACCACCGGCACGACCGTGCCCGCTCCTGCGACCACCGGCAACGCGTACACCAGCGGCAGCGCGATCACGTTCGACGGCGTGCAATTCACGATCGGCGGAGCCCCCGCGAACACCGACAGCTTCACGATCGCGCCGGCAGGCCGTCAAAGCGTGTTCGACACCTTGTCGGCCGCGGACAGCCTGCTGACGACGCCCACCGGCGGCGCGGCGGGGAGGGCGCGCGTGGCCGGCGGCGCACTGGCAGCGATTGCGAACGTGGATAACGCTCTCAATCACATCCTGAGCACGCGCGCATCGGTCGGCGCGCGGCAGAACGAACTCGATGCCTTGGGGTTGAGCGCCAGCGCGGCGGATACCGATGGCCAATCGCGCTTGTCCGGTCTGCAGGACACCGATTACGCGAAGGCGATTTCCGAGTTGACGAAGCAGCAGGCGGCGCTGTCGGCGGCGCAGAAGACGTTTGCGATGATCGGGAACAAGACGCTGTTCGATTACCTCTGATTGGCCCGACGCGTCAGGAGTCGTGCTTGTACCCGGCTTCGCGCTGACTTCGCATCGCCAGCAGAAACACCGTATCCACCGCGGACACGTATCGGTACAGCGCCACATAGCCGCGCGAACCTCGTCCGATTACGAGCTCGCGCTTCCCGTCTTTCACAGGCCGCCCGATCAGCGGGCTGGTCGCCAGGACTTGCACCGTCTCTATGATCTCCTGCACGCGGGCGGGTGTGGAGGCGACATCGAACTGGGCGATGTGATCGAAGAACCGATCAAAATCCTCGAAGATCGCCGGCGCCAGCTCGATACGGGGCATGTCGCGGCACTGTTCAACGTGTCATTTTTCGGGCTCGTGGCTTTCGTGGATTCTCTCCCCGGGCTCGAGCCGCGAGGTGCATCCTCATCTCGTCCCAAGGTACCGTCTTCCCCGTGCCGAGGATGTTCGTCCAGCGCTCATCGGCGACGCGGTGGAAATCGTCGTTCGATTCGGCCTGCTCGACGGTCCGGGATATGGCGTCGAGTATGAAGCTGTGAGAACTCTTGCCGGCACGTTCGGCCGCAGTGGCGACACGCGCCTTCAGGTCGTCGTCGATTCGAATCGTCGTTGTGGACATATCCGTTCCCGTCTCACGTTTTCGCAACGCGACCTACTGTAGCACCGACGTGCTACATCATCAAGCCACGAACTCCTATACGTCGTCCGTCAGTCCATGCTCGACGACATACCGCGTCAACTCCACATTGTTCTTCATCCGCATCTTCTCGAGCACGCGTGAGCGATAGACACTGACGGTCTTGACCGAGATGCAGAGTACTTCGCCGATCTCGGTCAGCGAGTGACCGGCCCCGATCATCTTGAGCGTCTGGAATTCTCGATCGGAAAGGCTCTGATGCGGCACGCCGTCGTCGGGTCGCTCGACGTGATCGGCGAGCAATTCGGCCAGCGCGGGCGTGATGAACTTTCGACCGGTCGACACGGTGCGCACCGCCGTGACGAGATCGGCGGGTGCGCTCATCTTGGTCACGTAGCCCGAAGCGCCCGCCTTGATCGCGCGCAGCGCGTATTGATCTTCAGGATGCGAACTGACGATCAGGATCGGCAGGCGGGGATTCTCGGTGCGTATCTGCCGCAGCAGGTCGAGACCACTCTTGCCGGGCATCGAGACGTCGAGCAGCAGCACGTCGAACACGACGTCGCGCATCGCGCGCAATACCTCCGCGCCGTTGCCCGCCTCGGCGACCACGCGCAGATCGGGCGATGCGTCGAGCACCGACACCAGGCCCGCGCGCAGGATCGGATGATCGTCGGCGACGATGACGCGTATCGTCATGCCGCACGTTCCAGCGGTCCCATCGGAATGCCGACCATCACCGTCGTTCCCTTGCCCGGCGCGCCGGTCACGTCCATCCATCCGCCCAGCGACAGGATGCGTTCGCGCATCCCGATGATGCCGAAAGCGCCGTTGCGGCCCACCGTGTCTCCGCGCGCGCCCGCATGGCGCGACAGGCCCTTGCCGTCGTCGCGGATTTCGAGCGTGAGTTCGTCGGCGCGCGAGAACAATACGATATCGACGTGCTTTGCCTCGGCATGCTTGGCGACGTTGTTGAGCGCTTCCTGCACCACGCGAAACAACGCGATCGATTGGCCGGGCGTGAGCTTGGGTTCGTGCTCCGGCTCGTTGAATTCGGTGTCGATGCCCATGCGTTTTCCGAACTCGCGCAACTGCCATTCGATCGCGGGCACGATGCCGTCGTCGAGGATGCTCGGGCGCAGGGCCTTGGCGATGCGCACGCTCGAAGCCGCGACCGAATCGAGCAGTCGATTGAATGCGGCGAGCTTCTCCTGCGCCTCGGCGCTGCCCGCGGTCAGCTCCTTCAGGCGCATCACGTCGATCTTCATGCCGGTGAGCGAGCTGCCGATGTCATCGTGGATTTCGCGCGCGATCAGCGCGCGCTGACGCTCTTCGGCCGACACCATGTGCGCCGACAAGTCGCGCAGACGCTTCTCGGATTTCTGCATCGCCAGCTCGGCACTCTTGCGATCGGTGATGTCGGTGATGACGCCGAGATGGCCGATGATCTCGCCCTGCGCATCGCGATAGGGACGCATCTGCCCGATCACCCAGGTCGCGGGTCCGTTCGGTTTCTCGATGCGGCTTTCGAAGGCAAGCGGCATCAGCGGGTCGGCGGCGAAGAGCGCAGTGGCCTGCAAGGTGGCGCTGTCGGTTTGAAGGCACACGCGCCAGTCGAGCCCGCGCACACTGGCCGCGGCAACGCCGGTGATCTGCGACCAGCGCTCGTTGGCATACACGCACTCCTGCGCGGCATCGGTGAGAAAGATCCCGACCGGTGCGATCTCGGTCAGCGTGCGAAAGCGCTCCTCGCTGTCGCGCAGGGCGCGCAAGGCCTCGACATCGCTGCCGCTGAAGCTCGCGATGGGGTCGAAGATCAACGGGACGTTCAACGAGGCGAGGTCGTGTGCATCGGCACTCGCGGGCGCGTCGGAGCGCGCGGCGGATCGAGCGCTGGATCTGGAGTCGAGCGCCGTGCTCGCGCGCACCGCAGCGGCGAGCCACACCTTGCGATCTTCGTTGGACCTCAGTTCGGGATACAGCAGCACCGCCGGTGGCGGTTCGAGAACCTGCACCATCGCCAGGACTGCGCTGATCGAAAGCTTGGCGGGGGCCTGATGGCTGAGCACCGCAACCCAGTTGCCTTCGAGCACGGCCTTCTGAAGGCCGGCTGCGCTGTCCACGCATCGCACCGCGATGCGTGGGTCGAGCCGCGCGGCTTCAGCGGTCCAGGCTGCCGGGTCGCCCAGCCGGTCATCGACGATGAGAATGCGCAGCCTGCCGTCGTATCTATCGTCGTGCATGGACTCACGGAGTGCGAACGCTCGTGCTGGATTGGCGCCGCGAATGAATGCTGATTCGGCACCGGCTTTGCAAGGCGGGCGATGGTAGCACGCAGCAATCGCGCCCTTGTGTCGTTGCGCGTATCGTTCGCGCGCAATCAGCCGAGCCTACCGTAGGACGTTTGCCTGGCAACGTCTTTTCATCCACCCGCGTTGAGCGCCTCCATCAGCCTGCGGCGCGAAGAGAGCAGACCGTTCGCTCCCATGTCCTGCAGGTGGAGTTGCGTCGATGGCGGTTGCGCGGTGGAACCGACATGGCGTTCCAGCACTTTCAGAAAGGGGCGCAAGAGGCGCGGATCGAAATGGCCGGCACTCTCGAGCATCATCTGCTCGATGCTCTCGCGGTGCGACCATGCCCGCTTGTAGGGTCGCACGTTGGTCAGGGCGTCATAGACGTCGGCCAATGCGACGATGCGCGCCTCGAGAGGAATGCGCTCGCCGGACCAGTTGTTGGGATAGCCGGCGCCGTTCCACCATTCGTGATGATGCCTGGCGATGACGGCGGCCATTTGCAGCGTGGGGTCATCCGAACCCTGCAGGAGAAAAGCGCCCACTTCGGCGTGGGCTCGCATCGCCGTGACCTCGCTCGGATCGAGCGGGCCCGGTTTGAGCAGGATCAGTTCGTTGACGCTGATCTTGCCGATGTCGTGCAGGCGAGCGGCGTGATCGATGCGGACGCAATACTCCTGATCCATGCCGATCTCCTGAGCCAGCATGCCGGCGAGCCGGCCGACCCGAAAGCAATGCTGGCCGGTCTGGTCGTCGAAGAATTCGGCAGCCAGCGCCCAGTTCTCGGCGGTGTGATAGGCGTTGGTGCGGACCGTGTTGCGTATCGAGGTGGTTCGCAGCTTGGCGAGGTCGTCGTGGACGGCGGTCAATTCGTCGTGCTTGCGGACCTGGCTCGGAGACGGGGCGCCGGCGATCGCCGCGGGCGCGGTCATGACGTCCTGCGCCAGCCAGTTGCGCAGGCGCGCGCAAGGATCGAACGCCGCGTCGGTCGTCGTTACCGGCTCGTCGGCAGCGCGGGCGACGCCCTTGTCGGTCATCTGGCGATAGAACTTGGCATGCTTGACGCTGGTGATGTATTCGACCAGTTCCTTGGCGTAGGCGATGCCGGTTCTGGAGCTGGCGGTGGCGGCCGACATCGCAATGTCGAGGTCGTCGTGTTGTTCAAGGCCCGAAGGCTGACGGCTATGGACCTGCACGAGGGCGCGAAGCACATCGTCGTGGTAGAGGCGAGTCTGCTTGCTTTTGTGATAGAGCTCGCGGAGATTTTTCTTGGCGCGTTCTTCGCGCGATGAATTGCGACTGGCCCAGTCGCAGAGCGCAGCGGCGGTAGCTAGAAGAATTTCGACGCGCGGGTTTTGTACAGCAGCGGCCCGTTCTCTTGCGGCGGAGATGAGCACATCGGCAGTTTCTTCGTCGTTGCGCGCCAGAAGATACATGCAGCGGAAGTTCTCGAAGGTAGCGCGCGTGACTATGTCGACGAGGGGGTTGTCGATCGTGTCGCATGCGACGGTCATGTACTTGAGCGCGGCAGGGTGATTGTTCAGTCGATGCGCAGAGAAAAGTCCATTCGTTGCGTTAACGAATCGCAAATGTCTGCCTTGAACCGTTTGAATCTCGCAAGCGAGAGCCTTGTCGATCACTTCAAGCGCATCGTGATAGAGACCCATCACCTTCAAGAGCGAACTGATCGTCGTGTAGGTTGCGCATTCCAGAAATGGATTTCCCAATTTGCGCGCAATAGCCAGCGTGCGTTCGAGGCATTGGCAGGCCTCTTCGAAATTCGCGCTGTCCAGATAGGCAATGCTTAAGCTATTGCAGGCGCGACGCTCGAGATTCTCGTGACCATACTTTCTTGCAAGAGCCACCGCCCATTGGCCGCGTGGAATGCCGTCAAAGCTGCAGCCGATCCGTTCGTAGTAAAAACACGCGTCAGTCAAGATTTGAATGCGCTTTTCGACATCAGATTCGCTGTCGATCCGCATCAAAATCGATGTTAGATGGTCAAGCGCCTCACGACTTTCGATACTGAAGTTAGCCATCGCAGAAGCGGCCTGCGCTCCCAACTCCTCCAAAGTCGTAGGGTTCTCGGAGGAAAGTCGATCATCCAAAACCTTAGGTATCGCCTCGCGGCTCGAAACGTTGTGGGAAATTGTTGAATCACTCATCACAATGCTCGCGAGGCGATCGTTGCTACGTTAATCTTTGTCACAGCGCTACACTCCGCGTCAGAATCTGACGCAATTTATCTCTACATTCTCGGAGCACCCTCATGATCGCTGACATTCAAACTCAAGAACTGGTTCTCGACATCGCTACCGAGAAGCAATACGTATTTGTGGAACAAGCCGAATTGATTCATGTTGGTGGTGGGAACGCGGTAGCACTTTACTGATTAACAAAAGCAAAATCCAAGCCCACGTCGGCAATTCGGCTTCGCATCGCGAGGCTGATTGTCGGCGTCGTCATTTCTGATTCTTGCTTGAGCGTTTTATTCATGACGCACTAGCGTAGCAGTCTCCCGGCTGTCTCCATCAAGGCGCTGTCGGCAATCGCCAGCATCACCGGCATGCTCACGATCAATACGATCAACCCCACGCTGATAGTGATCGGAAAGCCGATCGAAAACAGATTCAACTGGGGTGCCGCGCGCGTCATGACGCCCAGCGCGACGTTGGTCACGAGCAGGGCGGCGATCACCGGCAGCGCCATGTGCAGCGCAAGCCCGAACACCATGCCGCCCTGAAGCGTGAGCATCTTCCAGTCGCCGAAGAGACCCGCGCTTCCCGCGATCGGAAGCGACTGAAAACTGTCGGCCACACCCGCGATCATCATCAGCGGGCCATTGGCGGCGAGAAATGCGAGCGACGCGAAGTATCGAAGCAGACTGCCGATCATCGGCGTCTGGTCGCGCGTTTCGGGATCGATCAAGAGCGCGAAGCCGAGTCCCATCTGCAGCCCGATCAGATCGCCCGCGTACTCGATCGCGGCAAAGGCCAGGCGCATCGAGAAGCCCATCGCCGCGCCGATCACGAGCTGACGACCGATCAGCAGGAAACCTTCGCCCGACAACAATGCCACGTCCGGCACCGCCGACACTCCCGGCGCCACGACGACCGTGACGAAGAGCGCGAGGCCGATGCGTACGCGCCTCGGTACGGTCGCGTCGCCGATGATCGGCGCCGTGCCGATCAACGCGGCGATGCGAAAGAAGGGATAGAGCGAAGCCGCGAGCCACGCGAGCAGCTGGGCTTCGGAGAACTGGACCATGGCGTTGCCGTCCGGACCGGCGGTCCGCTAGCCGATCACGTGCGGAATGCTGGTGAAGAGGCGCTGCATGTAATCCACCAGCACCTGCACCATCCACGGCCCCGCGATGATGGTCGCCGCGAATACCCCCAGCAGCTTCGGGATGAACGACAAGGTCGCTTCGTTGATCTGCGTTGCGGCCTGCAGGATGCTGACCACCAGGCCGATGACGAGCGCGGTCAAGAGCAGCGGCGCGGACACCAGCACGGCGGTCTCCAATGCGTTCTGGCTGATCGAAAGGACGG
>JBBQCA010000093.1:0-12206 GCA_038318315.1 Burkholderiales bacterium
CCTGGCGCCGATCTTCGCGGTGTGGTTCGGCCTGGGCATCTGGTCCAAGGTCGCGCTCGGCATGACGCTGGTGTTCTTCATCGTGTTCTTCAACGTCTTCCAGGGCGTGCGCGAAGTCAGCCCGGTGGTGCTCGCCAACGCTCGCATGCTGGGCGCGTCCAAGCGCCAGTTGATGCGCAGCGTCTATCTGCCCAGCGCGATGAGCTGGGTGTTCTCGTCACTGCACACGTCCGTGGGCCTCGCGTTCGTGGGCGCCGTGGTCGGCGAGTACCTTGGTTCGGCGCGCGGAGTGGGGTACCTGATCCTGCAGGCCGAAGGGACCTTCGACATCAACACCGTGTTCGCCGGCATCGTCGTGCTGACGGCCTTCGCGCTGCTCCTCGACACGCTGGTCGGGGTGGTCGAGAGGCGGTTGATGAAGTGGCAGCCGAAGAGTGGTGAGACCGAGAAGCTCTAGTTCGCGGTCGGCGGCTACTGCATGCCGGCGATCATCTTCTCGAGCTTGACCGCATCGGCTGCAAACACGCGTATGCCCTCGGCCAGTTTCTCGGTGGCCATCGCGTCTTCGTTCATCGCGAAGCGGAACTTCGCTTCGTCGAGGATGGTGGGCTCTACATCCTGGGTCTTGGCCCACGCGGGGGTGAGCTTGGGCTCGACCTTCGCGTCGCTCTCGGTCAATTTCTGCATGATGTCCGGGCTGATCGTCAGCAGGTCGCATCCGGCCAGCTCGAGCACCTGACCGGGATTGCGAAAGCTCGCGCCCATGATCTCGGTCGGATATCCGAGCTTCTTGAACGTGGCGTAGATCTGCCGAACCGAATGCACGCCCGGGTCGTCGGCCGGCGCGTAGCCCTCCTTGCCTTCGGCCTTCTTGTACCAGTCGGTGATGCGGCCCACGAAAGGCGAGATCAGGGTCGCGCCGGCTTCGGCCGATTCGGTCGCCTGAGGCAACGAGAACAGCAGCGTCATGTTGCAGTGGATGCCCTCGCGCTCGAGCGCCTCGGCCGCGCGTATGCCTTCCCAGGTCGATGAGAGTTTGATCAGGACGCGGTCGCGGGCGATGCCCTCGGCTTCGTAGAGCGCGATCAGGCGATGGGCCTTCGCGATCAGGCCCGCGGTGTCGAACGACAGGCGGGCATCGGTCTCGGTGGAGACGCGGCCCGGGACGTTCTTGAGGATCTCCATCCCGAAGGCGATCATCACACGGTCGATCAATTCGGTGGGCGGCTCTTTTGCGTGTGCGTGGACGGTCTTCTGCAAAAGGGGCTTGTTCGCCTCGATGCCCACCGCTTTCAGAATCAGCGAGGGATTGGTGGTGGCGTCCTGCGGCGCGTAGGCACGCATCGCTTCGAAATCGCCGGTGTCGGCAACCACCGTGGTGTATTGCTTGAGCTGTTCGAGTTGGTTCATGGCCGTGAAGAGTGGTTTGGACGCGGGTCCGAACGCGCGATGAAGTCGAGCCGGTTGGACACGGTATAATTCGAAAGTTTATCTTCATCCGCCGACCGTCCGCGCGACATCCCATCTTTCGCTCATCGCGCTATCCTTGTGCGCAACTTTTGCGCACAAGGGTTGAACGCGTTCGCACGAAATGTGCGCGGCGATGTGCGCTGGCCGGCCATGACAGGGGTTCTTCTTGTTGCCGACCGATTTCTTTCCCGCCGATCCCAATGCGAGCGGACTAGCACTTCTTGCGCTTGCCGACGGCACCGTGTTTCGCGGCGTTTCGATCGGAGCGCCCGGGCAGTCGATCGGCGAGGTCGTATTCAATACCTCGATGACCGGCTATCAGGAAATCCTGACCGATCCGAGTTACGCGCGCCAGATCGTCACGCTGACTTATCCGCACGTGGGCAACACCGGCGCGAACGATGAAGACGTCGAGGCGACGCGCCTTCACGCGGCCGGCCTCTTGATCCGCGATCTGCCGCGGACCTACTCGAATTTTCGCGCCAGACGCAGCCTCTCGGAGTTTCTGCGGGCCGAAGGCTGCGTGGCGATCGCCGGCATCGATACGCGCCGGCTCACGCGCCTGTTGCGCACCAAGGGCGCGCAGAACGGCGCGGTCCTCGCCGACTGCACGGGTGACGCCGACGATGTCGAGAAAGCGCTTGCGCTGGCGCGCAGCTTCCCCGGTCTCGCGGGCCTCGATCTCGCGAAAGTCGTCAGCGTGCGCGAGCCCTACGACTGGACCGAGTCGGTCTGGAAGCTGGGCGAGGGTTATCAACGCGGCGAGGCGGCGCGCTTTCATGTCGTCGCATTCGACTACGGCATCAAGCACAACATTCTTCGCATGCTCGCCGCGCGCGGCTGCCGCGTGACCGTGCTGCCCGCACAGGCTTCGTCGGCCGATGCACTCGCATACAAACCCGATGGCATCTTGCTGTCGAATGGTCCGGGCGATCCCGAGCCTTGCGACTACGCGATCGCGGCGACGCGTGAACTGATCGAAAGCGGCCTTCCGACATTCGGCATCTGCCTCGGCCATCAGATCATGGCGCTGGCTTCGGGCGCGAAGACCGTGAAGATGAAGTTTGGCCATCACGGCGCGAATCATCCAGTGCAGGACCTCGAGACCGGACAGGTGCTGATCACGTCGCAGAACCACGGCTTCGCGGTCGATGCGGGTTCCTTGCCGTCGAATTGCAAGGTCACGCACGTGTCGCTGTTCGATGGATCGCTGCAAGGCTTTGCGCGAACCGACAAACCCGCGTTCTGTTTCCAGGGACACCCCGAAGCGAGCCCGGGGCCGCACGACATCGGGTATCTGTTCGATCGCTTCATCGCATCGATGGAGAAGATGCGTGGCTGATAGCGCAGCGCCGATCGGCACCTTGCAACTCGTCGAAGGGGTCGAGGCGCGGATCTATTCGCTGCGCGGGATGCGCGCGATGTTGTCGCACGATCTTGCGGAACTCTACGACGTCGAGCGCCGCGCGCTAGTGCAAGCCGTCAAAAGAAACCCAGAACGCTTCCCTGAAGATTTCTGCGTTCAGTTGACAAAAAAAGAGCTTGCCAACTTGAGATCACAAACTGTGATTTCAAGTTGGGGTGGATCGCGGTCCGCTCCCTATGCATTCACCGAGCAGGGAGTAGCAATGCTATCGAGCGTCCTGCGCAGCGATCGAGCCATCGCCGTCAGCATCGAAATCATGCGGACCTTCGTCAAGCTGCGCTCGATGCTGGAGTCGAACAAGGATCTTGCGAAGAAGCTCGCGGTACTCGAGTCCAAGTACGACGACCAATTCGCGATCGTGTTCGAGGCGATCCGCGAGTTGATGACGCTGCCAGTTGCACCCAGGAAGAAGCCGATCGGGTTTGTTCAGTCCTGAATCGCGCGACACACATCCCATGCCAAAACGCACCGATCTCCACTCCATCCTCATCATCGGCGCGGGCCCGATCGTCATCGGTCAGGCCTGCGAGTTCGACTACTCGGGCGCGCAGGCGTGCAAGGCCGTGCGCGAAGAGGGCTATCGCGTCGTGCTCGTCAATTCGAATCCGGCCACGATCATGACCGACCCGGAGACGGCCGACGTGACCTACATCGAGCCGATCACCTGGCAGGTGGTCGAGAAGATCATCGCGACCGAACGGCCCGATGCGATCCTGCCGACCATGGGTGGACAGACCGCGCTCAATTGCGCGCTCGACCTGCATCGTCATGGTGTGCTCGCGAAATACGATGTCGAGCTGATCGGCGCGTCGCCCGAGGCGATCGACAAGGCCGAGGACCGCAGCAAGTTCAAGGAGGCGATGACCAGGATCGGGCTGGGCTCGGCGCGCTCGGGCATCGCGCATTCGATGGACGAGGCGTGGACCGTGCAAAGAACGCTCGGCTTCCCGACGATCATCCGGCCGAGCTTCACGTTGGGCGGCACTGGCGGCGGCATCGCCTACAACCCCGAAGAGTTCGAGACGATCTGCAAGCGTGGCCTCGAGGCCTCGCCGACCAACGAGCTGTTGATCGAGGAATCGCTGATCGGCTGGAAGGAATTCGAGATGGAAGTCGTGCGCGACCGTGCCGACAACTGCATCATCGTCTGCTCGATCGAGAACCTCGACCCGATGGGCATCCACACCGGCGACTCGATCACGGTGGCGCCCGCGCAGACGCTGACCGACAAGGAATACCAGTTGATGCGCAACGCGTCGATCGCGATCTTGCGGGAGATCGGCGTCGATACCGGCGGATCGAACGTGCAGTTCGCGATCGATCCCAAGGACGGTCGCATGATCGTCATCGAGATGAATCCGCGCGTATCGCGTTCGTCCGCATTGGCGTCGAAGGCGACCGGCTTTCCGATCGCGAAGATCGCGGCCAAGCTGGCGATCGGCTACACGCTCGACGAATTGAGGAACGAGATCACGAGCGGCGCGACGCCGGCGAGTTTCGAGCCGTCGATCGATTACGTCGTCACCAAGGTGCCGCGCTTCGCGTTCGAGAAATTCCCGATGGCCGATTCGCACCTGACCACGCAGATGAAGTCGGTGGGCGAAGTGATGGCGATCGGCCGCACCTTCCAGGAGTCGTTCCAGAAAGCGTTGCGCGGACTCGAGGTCGGCGTCGACGGCATGAACGAGATGACCAAGGACCGCGAGAAGATCGAGGTGGAGCTCGGCGAGCCCGGACCCGAGCGCATCTGGTACGTGGGCGACGCATTCGCGATGGGCATGAGCATCGAGGAGGTCGGGCAACTGACGCACATCGATCCGTGGTTTCTCACGCAGATCAAGGAGATCGTCGATATCGAGTTGAAGCTCGAGAAGACCAAGCTGACCGAGATCGATCGGCTCACCTTGTATCAGTTGAAGCGCAAGGGATTCTCCGATCGGCGTCTCGCCTATCTGATGAAGACCACCGAGACGCGCGTGCGCGAACGTCGCATCAAGGAAGGCGTGCGTCCCGTGTACAAGCGCGTCGATACTTGTGCAGCCGAGTTCGCAACCAGCACCGCCTATCTCTATTCGACCTACGAAGGTCTCGACGATGCGGAGTGCGAAGCCGAACCCACCGATCGCAAGAAGATCATGGTGCTCGGCGGCGGACCGAATCGCATCGGGCAGGGCATCGAGTTCGACTACTGCTGCGTGCATGCCGCGCTCGCGCTGTCCGAGGATGGCTACGAGACCATCATGGTCAACTGCAATCCCGAAACCGTCTCGACCGACTACGACACCAGCGATCGCCTCTACTTCGAGCCGGTCACGTTGGAGGACGTGCTCGAAATCGTCGCGAAGGAAAAGCCGCTCGGCGTGATCGTGCAATACGGCGGGCAGACGCCGTTGAAGCTGGCCAAGTCGCTCGAAGCGGCGGGCGTGCCGATCATCGGGACGTCGCCGGACGCGATCGACGTGGCCGAGGACCGCGAGCGCTTCCAGAGGCTGATCACTCAGCTCGGTCTCAAGCAGCCGATGAACCGCACCGCCAAGAGCGAGAAGCAGGCGCTCGAACGCGCCGAGGAGATCGGCTATCCGCTGGTGGTGCGTCCGAGCTATGTGCTGGGCGGCCGTGCGATGGAGATCGTGCACGAACAGCGCGACCTCGAGCGCTATATGCGCGAGGCCGTCAAGGTGTCGCACGATTCGCCGGTGCTGCTCGATCACTTCCTCAACGATGCGATCGAGGTCGATGTCGATGCCATATGTGACGGTTGCGACGACGGAACCGGCAACGGCGCGCGCGTCTTCATCGGCGGCGTGATGGAGCACATCGAGCAGGCGGGCGTGCACTCGGGCGACTCGGCGTGCTCGCTGCCGCCGTTCTCGCTGTCCGACGAGATGGTCGCCGAGCTCAAGCGCCAGACCGCGCTGATGGCGCGTGCCTTGGGCGTGGTTGGGCTGATGAACGTGCAGTTCGCGATCCAGAACGACGTGGTCTATGTGCTCGAAGTCAATCCGCGCGCGTCGCGCACCGTGCCTTACGTGTCCAAGGCCACCGGTCTGCAACTCGCGAAGATCGCAGCGCGCTGTATGGTCGGACAGTCCCTGAACGAACAGGGCATCGGCGAGGAAGTGAAGCCGAGCTATTACTCGGTCAAGGAAGCGGTCTTTCCGTTCGTGAAGTTTCCCGGCGTCGATACCATCCTCGGCCCCGAGATGAAATCGACCGGCGAAGTGATGGGGGTGGGCGCGACTTTCAGCGAGGCCTTCGTGAAGTCGCAGGTGGCTGCGGGTGTACGCCTGCCTTCGGCGCATGCGGTCGATGGCAAGCCGGCAGGCAAGGTATTCATCAGCGTGAAGAATGCGGACAAGCGCAAGGCGGTCGAAGTTGCGCGCGTCCTGCACGCGATGGGCTTTCGTCTCGCTGCCACGCGCGGTACGGCGCTTGCCATCGAGGCGGCGGGGATATCCTGCGCGAGCGTCAACAAGGTTGCCGAAGGTCGGCCGCACGTCGTCGACATGCTGAAGAACGGGGATATCGCGTTGGTGGTCAACACGGTCGAAGAGAAGCGCAATGCGATTGCCGATTCGCGTTCGATCCGCACCACCGCGCTCGCGATGCGCGTGACGCAGTACACCACCATCGCCGGCGCGCTCGCCGCCGTCGAAGGGATGCGCCTGATGCACGAGGGTGGCGATGAAATCTCCGTCCGTGATCTGCAGGGGCTGCATCGCACGCTATCGGGCGGTTGAGCGGGCCTGATAAACTGTCGGCGGTCGGACTGTTCGACCAACCATCCATCTTCAGAGGTCGCTATCGGCGGACTTGCCGGCAGCGGCCTCTGTCATTTGAGGCCGCTTTCTGCCACTTCGCTTTCAGCAGCCTCTCTTTTTTTTTTGAAGCAGAACGCATGAGCACCATACCGATTACCGTCCGCGGCGCCGCGCTGATGAAGGAAGAGCTGCATCAATTGAAGACTGTCGAGCGGCCGATGGTCGTCAATGCGATCGCCGAGGCGCGCGCGCACGGCGACCTGTCCGAGAACGCCGACTACGACGCGGCCAAGGAACGCCAGGGTTTCGTCGAGGCCCGCATCAGGGATCTCGAAGGCAAGCTGTCGAACGCGAGCGTGATCGATCCGACCACGCTCGATGCCGATGGGCGCGTGGTCTTCGGCGCCACGGTCGACCTCGAAGAGCTCGAGTCGGGCACCAAGGTCGCGTATCAGATCGTGGGTGAGGATGAAGCGGACATCAAGTTCGGCAAGATCTCGGTGTCGAGCCCGATCGCGCGGGCCCTGATCAGCAAGGTCGAGGGCGATGTCGCCGCAGTGCAGGCGCCCTCGGGCGTGCGCGAATACGAAGTGCTGGCGGTGCGTTACGTCTGACGCTGTCGTCGCGCGCGCGCCACGCATTGCGGATTCAGCCATGCGTTCGTCCTTGTCTTCTCGTCGCGCAACTTTCTCGAGGCAGGGCGCCGCGATCCTCTGCGCGGTCGCGCTTGGCACGCTGCTGTTTTCCGCGCGCGTGGCGCCGATGCTGTTCGACGCGATGCCCAACGATAGAACGCTCGCGGGGCGCATCGCGGGACGCGCGTTCGAGAGCGCTTACTGGATCGCGTTGAGTGCCGCCGTGGTTGCATTGATGGTTGCATGGTTCGCGCGATCGACCCGCGCGAGCATGGAAATGGTTCTTGCCGCAGCTATGTTGTTCGCAGCGGCGTTGCAGTTGTTCTGGATCGCGCCGGCGATCGCGCACCACGGCGCCGGCTGGCCGTGGTCGTTCGCGAGCCTGCATGGCGCGGGCGGCGCGATGCACCTGATCCTTGCCGTGGTTGCCCTGATCCTGGCCTGGCTGCTGCTTGCGAGCGCGCCCCGCTACCGATCCTGATGCGGCTTCTTGGTCGATCGCTGGCCTGATTTCCGGACGCGATCGGTGCGCGGGGGACGGGGATGCGTAATCAGCTTGCGCGGCGAGACCCGGCTGGGTGGGCGCCTCGCTTCGCGGGCATCTTTCTTGGCAGTCGCGCGGCCGGGGGCGGGGCGCGGCAGCGACGTCGATTCGACCGGCGGCGCTGCCCGAAACAGCACGAGCAACTTGCCGATCGCCTGTATCGGCTCGGCCGAGAGTTCGCTCGCGATGCGGTCGCGCATCGCAAGGCGCGCTTCACGGTCGTCGCCGAACACGCGGACCTTGATCAGTTCGTGCGACGTGAGTCCGAGATCGATCTCGGCCATCACGGCCGGCGTCAGGCCGGCATCGCCGATCAGGACGACGGGATCGAGAGTGTGCGCGCGGGCCTTGAGCGCTTTGCGCTCGGCGGGAGTCAGGGTGTGCGGCATGATGGGCAGGTCGCAAAGCGGGTGAGGGTCCCGAGCATAGCAAGCAATGACCAAGAACAAATCCAATCAGTCGTGGTTGTACGACCATATCAACGATCCCTACGTGAAGCTCGCGCAGAAGCACGGCTATCGCGCGCGCGCCGCGTTCAAGTTGAAGGAGATCGATGAAAGCGATCGGCTGATCAAGCCCGGAGACGTGATCGTCGATCTGGGTGCCACGCCAGGCTCCTGGTCGCAATACGTGCGCGAACGATTGAAGAAGGGTGCGGACATCTCGGGTCGCATCATCGCGCTCGATCTTCTGCCGATGGAGGCGATCGACGGTGTCGAATTCATCCAGGGCGATTTTCGCGACGAGACGGTGCTCGCTCAACTTGAAGGGAGATTGGCCGATCTCATCAAAGCGTCGCCCGACGGGCGTTGCGTCGACCTTGTGCTTTCGGACATGGCCCCCAACCTGTCGGGAGTGGGATTGGCGGACGCGGCGCGTATGGGGCACGTCATCGAACTGGCGACAGAATTTGCTGTCAGGTATTTGAAACCGCGCGGCGCTTTGCTCGTAAAAGCATTTCACGGCAGCGGCTACAGCCAGATCGTCGAGGCGCTCAAACGGGAATTCGTCACGGTCGCGCCGCGCAAGCCCAAGGCTTCGCGCGACAAATCGTCCGAGACTTTCATTCTCGCCCGTGGCTTGAAGCAGTTCCGATCAACCTAGGATCAAGTGAATTTGCAGGGCCAGTTTGCACGACCGCTTATCAAATTCGCATCGTCGGGTATTTCTGTGTGCGGCTACCGTGCGCGGAATCGATACAGCGACTAGAATCATCGACTTGTCCGGCCGCAAGGCGGTGGTCGCCCGGAGTGGCGAACACCCGGCAACCCGCAGGAGAAAGACTTGAACAACATGTTATCCAAAGCTGCGATCTGGATGGTGATCGCGCTGGTCCTGTTCGTCGTCTTCAAGCAGTTCGAGACGCGCCGGCAGGTCACCGAGCCGGTCAGCTATTCGCAGTTCATGGAAGAGGCCAAGAATGGCCGGATCAAGCGCGTCGAAGTTCAAGGTCGCAACCTCAACGTCACACCGACCGAGGGCAAGCAGTACAGCATCGCCTCGCCCGGCGATTTGTGGATGGTGGGCGACCTGATGAAGTACGGCGTGCAGGTCTCGGGCAAGCAGGAAGAAGAGCAGTCCTTCCTGATGCAGGTCTTCATCTCGTGGTTCCCGATGCTGCTCTTGATCGGCGTGTGGGTCTTCTTCATGCGACAGATGCAGGGAGGCGGGCGCGGCGGCGCGTTCTCGTTCGGCAAATCGCGCGCCAAGATGCTCGACGAGAACGCCAATCAGGTCAGCTTTGCCGACGTGGCCGGTTGCGACGAGGCCAAGGAAGACGTGTCGGAACTCGTCGACTTCCTGCGCGACCCCTCGAAATTCCAGAAGCTGGGCGGCCGCATTCCGCGCGGCGTGCTGATGGTGGGCTCGCCGGGTACCGGCAAGACCTTGCTGGCGCGCGCGATCGCGGGTGAAGCCAAGGTGCCGTTCTTCTCGATCTCGGGTTCGGACTTCGTCGAGATGTTCGTCGGCGTCGGCGCGGCCCGTGTGCGCGACATGTTCGAGACGGCCAAGAAGCATGCGCCCTGCATCATCTTCATCGATGAGATCGACGCGGTCGGTCGTCAGCGCGGCGCAGGCCTCGGCGGCGGCAACGACGAGCGCGAGCAGACGCTCAACCAGATGCTCGTCGAGATGGACGGCTTCGAGACCGGTGTCGGCGTGATCGTCATCGCCGCGACCAACCGGCCCGATGTGCTCGACCCCGCGCTGCTGCGTCCGGGCCGCTTCGACCGTCAGGTCGTGGTACCGCTGCCCGACATTCGCGGTCGCGAGCAGATCCTCAACGTGCACATGCGCAAGGTTCCGATCGCGCAGGACGTCAAGGCCGACATCATCGCGCGCGGCACTCCCGGCTTCTCGGGCGCCGACCTTGCCAACATGGTTAATGTGGCGGCGTTGTTCGCGGCGCGCCGCACGGGGCGCCTGGTCGAGATGATCGACTTCGAGAAGGCCAAGGACAAGATCATCATGGGCGCCGAGCGCCGCACCATGGTGATGGACGAGGAAGAGCGTCGCAACACCGCGTATCACGAGTCGGGCCACGCGATCCTCGGCAAGCTGTTGCCCAAGTGCGATCCGGTCCACAAGGTCACGATCATTCCGCGCGGCCGCGCGCTGGGCGTCACCATGTCGCTGCCCGAGAAGGACAAGTACTCGTACGACCGCGACTACATCCTGCAGCAGATCTCGATGCTCTTCGGCGGCCGCATCGCCGAAGAAGTGTTCATGAATCAGATGACCACCGGCGCCTCGAACGACTTCGAACGCGCCACCGAGATGGCGCGCAACATGGTCACGCGCTACGGCATGAGCGATCTGCTCGGCCCGATGATCTACGCCGAGAACGAAGGGGAAGTCTTCCTCGGCCGTTCGATCACGTCGACCAAGAACGTGTCCGAGTCGACGATGCAGAAGGTCGACGGCGAGATCCGTCGCATCATCGACGAGCAGTATCAGCTCGCCAAGCGCCTGATCATCGCGAACCGCGACAAGGTCGAGGCGATGACCAAGGCCTTGCTCGAATGGGAAACCATCGATTCGGATCAGATCAACGACATCATCGAGGGCAAGCCGCCGCGTCCGCCCAAGCCGCCCAGCAGTCCTTCGAGCGCCATGCCGATGAATCCCGCGCCGGGATCGGGCACGACGCCCACGGCGACAGCGCCGGCCTGACCATTTCATGATCCTCGAATCGCCCGGCTCGTCCGGGCGTTTCTTTTTTTGCGATCGAACCTGTGAGACGCCCGGACTCGACATCGCGCAAACCCGGATGTCGCGCGAACGATGGCTGAAGTAGCGACGGTGCTTCGATGCGGTCGCTTCGCGCTCGATCTTTCGCGACCGCGCGTGATGGGCATCGTCAACCTCACACCCGATTCGTTTTCGGATGGTGGGCGCCTCGAGAGGACACGCATCGCGCTCGAGCACGTCGAGCGATTGATCGACGAAGGCGCCGACCTCATCGACCTGGGCGCCGAGTCCACCCGACCGGGCGCGACACCGGTTTCCGCGGATGTCGAAGTGTCGCGCCTGATGCCGGTCCTCACAGCGTTGCGCGATGCGCCGGTACCGATCTCGGTCGATACGATGAAGGCCGAAGTGATGGCGCAAGCGCTCGACGCGGGCGCATCGATGATCAACGACGTCACCGGTTTTGCGAGCGCTGCGTCGCGCGGGACCGTGAAAGCCTCGGACTGCGCGCTCTGCGTGATGCACATGCAAGGCACGCCGCAGACCATGCAGGTCGCGCCACACTACGACGACGTGGTGGCCGAGGTTGGCCGTTATCTGCGCGAACGTTGCGACGCGTTGATCGCGGACGGTGTCTCTCGCGAACGGCTGCTGGTCGATCCCGGCTTCGGCTTCGGCAAGACGCTCGAACACAATCTGAGTCTGCTCGGCCGGCTCGACGAGCTTCAGGCGCTGGGCTTCCCGGTCCTCGTGGGAGTTTCACGCAAGGGCATGATCGGACAGATCACGGGGCGGCCGCTGGACGAGCGGCTCGCCGGCAGTCTAGCGGCCGCGCTCGTCGCGATCGAAAACGGAGCGCGCATCGTGCGCGTTCACGATGTCGCGGCAACTGTCGATGCGGTCGGTGTATGGATATCGACGCGGACATCGACGCAACCGTCAACGCCGCCCTCGACGCGCTAGCGTTCGGTCCGGTGATAGCATCCGCGGTCTAAAAAAGCAGAAGGCGGTCGCATGAGCAGAAAGTATTTTGGAACCGACGGCGTGCGAGGCCGCGTGGGCGAAGCACCGATCACGCCGGAATTCATGCTGCGTCTCGGCCATGCCGCCGGCCAGGTCTTCAAGCATCGCGACATCGGCAGAAAGCCGACCGTGCTGATCGGCAAGGACACACGTGT
>JBBQCA010000094.1:0-12085 GCA_038318315.1 Burkholderiales bacterium
GCATCAGCACGCGGTCGTAGTTCGCCGTGTCTGCCTCGTGCGAGATCACGATCAGGGTGCGGCCGCGGTGTGCGCGAGCCACCGCCTGATGGATCAGCCGGGACGACGTCACGTCGACCGATGCGGTCGGTTCGTCCATCACTAGGATGGCCGGCTCCTTGACCAGCGCACGCGCCAGGCACAGGCGCTGGCGTTGCCCTCCCGACAGCGTGGCTGCACGCTCGCCGAGCGCAGTGTCGTAGCCCGCCGGCAATTTGGCGATGAACTCGTGCGCGTGGGCCAGGCGTGCCGCACGCTCGACCGCTTCGATGCTGGCCTCGGGCAAGCCGTACGCGATATTCTCGCGGACCGACACCGCGAACAGCATGCTCTGCTGAAGCACGATGCCGATCTCGCGACGCAGGCTCGCGCGAGTGAACGTCCGGATATCGGTGCCGTCGATCAGGACTCGCCCGCTGACCGGTTCGTACAGTCGCAAGAGCAGCGACACCAGCGTCGATTTGCCGACACCCGAAGGGCCGATCAAGGCCACCCGCTCTCCTGCCTCGATGCGCAGCGATACATGGTCGAGCAGTAGGCGGCCTCCAGGATAGGCGAAGCACACATCGTCGAAGACAATCTCCCCGGCCGGCCGCTTGAGCTCGAGTGCACCGGGTGGGTCGGCGGCTTCGGGCTCGAGATCGAGAACTTCGGCAACGCGCTGTGCGCTCACGGCCGCACGCGAAAACTTGCCCGACAGGCGTCCGAGGTCGCGGACCGGCTTGTAGAGGCTGGTGACGTAGGCCAGGAAGATCAGCAATTCGCCAGGCGTCAATCGTCCCGCGAGGACCTGCTGCGCCCCGATCAGCACCGCGATCGCGGTGCCGATGGCGCTCACCACCGCGATCGCCTTGACGATCGCGCCGGTGGCGCGCGCGCTTCGGATGCCCGCGCTGTAGTTGGCTTCGATCTCGGCTTCGAAGCGACCTTCTTCATATTGCTGGCGGCCGAATGCCTGGACCACCGCGATCGACGACAGCACTTCGTTGAGGCGCGAAGCCATGCGTCCCTCGTGGCGGCGCTGCTCGCGTACCGACGCCTTGACGCGTCGGTTGAGCACGAAGATGACGGCCAGGAGCGGCGGCAGTGTCGTCGACACCACCAGGGCGAGCCGCCAGTTGAGGACGAACATCACGACCAGCATCGCGATCAGAGTCAGCAGATGCGCAATCAGGTTGAGAGCCCAGTCGGCGAACGCTTCGCGCAGCAGACCGGTGTCGCTCGCGACCTTGGTGAGCAGTTCGCCGGAACGGGTTTGCTGATGGAAGCCCAGCGAGAGCCGCTGCAGATGCGCGAACAGGCTGCTGCGCAGCCGGTAGGTGATGGTGTGACCGATCTTGGCGGTGGTGTACAGCTGCAGATAGGACAGCGCTCCGTTGAGCAGCGCGATCACCGCGATCGCGCCGGCCATCGCCAGCAACGCGGGCCACGCGCCGAGCGCGATCAGGCTGCGCAGCGGCGCGAGCATCGCGGGCAGAGGATGACCGAGCAGGATGTGGTCGAACACGATCTTGAGCGGCCAGGGCGCGAGCAACTGCGTGCCGATCACGCCGAGCAGCGCCACCATCGCCAGCACCAGCGCGCCGCGTTGTTCGACGAGGCAGCGCACGACGAGCTGGCGAAAGCGCTTCGAGCGCGGCTTCATGCGCGCGCCTTCCTGTCGAGGTCGAGCACGCGCTCCAAGCGCGCGGCCGCGGACAACGGCGCGGACAATGAAGCGAACGATGCCGCGAGCGAGGTCGCGCGCCGCACTCGCTGCTGCCAGTCGATGTGGTTGCGCACGAAGAAGCTGTACGCCTTGCGAAGCAGCAGCAGCCGCAGATACCACTCCATCTCGAAAACGCTCGGCGGCACGGCGGCGCTGTCGATGTACGCGCGCATGAACCGAAGCGCGAGCGCCCGTCTCGCCGCATACGGCACGGTCGCATCGGTCAGAAACTGGCTGACGAAGTCGGCCACATCGTGCGCGGCGCTGCCCTCGGCGAAGTTGTCGAAATCGAAAAGAACGACGCGGTCGTTCGTGCACGCCATCTGATCGACGTGAAAGTCTCCGTGGATCGGAACCTGCGTCTCCTGACTCGGTACCTCGCGCATCAGTCGATCGAGCGGGGGATCGAGGAGCGCCGCCAGCGTGGCGTCCGCGCGCACGAGCTTGTCGCGCTGCTTGCAAGCGCGTTCGAGCAACGCGTCCGACGAGATCGATCGATCGCCCGAGCACGGCAGCGCGTGCAGACGCGCAAGCGCCCGTGCGACGCGCACGATCCATTGGTCGCCGTACGGCCCCTCGAGCGCCGCGCGCAGCGGCACGCCGTCGACCGCTTCCTGCCAGACCGTCTTCGAGGCGGCGCTGCAACCTAGAGGCCGCGCGATCGCGAACGCATCCTGGTCTGCCACGCACGCCGAGTAAAGGACGCGGATGCGGCGATCCACGGCCTGCCCACGCTCGTCCGCATAGGTCTTGCCGTAACAGCCGAAGCGTTCACGCTCAGGCGTGCGCCAATCGAAGCGGGCGGTGCAATGCGACTCCGGCTCGTAGCGCACGATCCGCGCCGCTTCGATCGGACGGTCGCATAGAGGCATTGCGCATTGCGCGTCGTGTCGCATCTGACGGTTGAGCGCGCGACCATCGAGGAAGGCCGGCAATTGCGGCAGCATCGGATCGTTCGGCACTGTCCAGACCAGCAGATCGCGCGCGGCGAGAAGCGCGAGCGGCAAGCCGACGACCGGCATCACAAGCGCCCGGTCGCATGCCGCGGTGAAGGCCGCCTGGCTTGCACCGCGCGAGTAGGCCTTCGCGTAAAGCCACTGCGTGATCCCTTCACCGCTTGCGCGATGTCGCAACGCGAGCCGGTACGCGATGCCGAGGTGCGGCGCGCCGTCACGCTCGGTCTTGCGCGAGATGCGTCGACGCGTCTGATGGATGCCGCATTCGCGCACCTGCCACGCCGCATAACCTGGCAGTTCACGCTGCAGCAGGTCGCCCATCGCGGTCGCGTCGAGCAGCGGGGTCGGCAGGTTCGCGCTCATTGCGCTGCCCCTTCGCATTCGTCGGCTGCGTCCGGCGTCGCGCTGCAGGCGATGCGCGTGGCCATCGCGAGCAACGTCGGGACCGTGGCCCAGCGCCCCGGCTTCAGGTTCACTGCTGCGCGATAGGCCCGCTCGCAAAGCAGATGATGCGCGATGCTCCAGGCCAGCGTCGCGCTCGAGACTGCCTGGCTTGAGCCTTCGAGATAGGCCGCAACGAAGGCGCGCCGTGACGGCGCCGCCGAGGCCGCTGTATAGCCGGCGAGTACGGCGCGGTACAGCCCATCCGCGATCCATGACCCGAGGTCCATCGCCGCCGGCCCGCGCGTCACGGTATCGAGGTCGATGACGGACAAGCGTCCGGCGTCGACCAGGATGTTGCGCGGGTGCAGGTCGCCGTGCAGCGTGACTTCGGGCAGCGTGTCGATACCTGCGGCATGGATCTCGAGTGCGTACACCAGTCGCGCGAGCCGCGAGCGCCACCGAGGCTCGATCAGCGCGAGCAGTGCGGCGGCCTTGCGCGGGCGATCGATCAGCTCGACGCGCGTGAGCGCCCGCGTCGTCGGCACCGGCGTGCCATGCAACGCGGCGAGCTGCGAGCCGACCGCTGCCGCCATCGCCGGGTCGACCTGCGGCCCGCGGTCGAGGAGCGCGGAGCCTGCGAGCCCCTCCTGCCAATGCAGTCCTGCGTCGGGCTGCCACAACAGCGAGCGGGGCGTACGAAGTCGACCATCGCGTTGCGCGGGGCTTGTGGTCAGCGTGCGCATGACGGCATCGGTCTGTGCGCCTCGAGTCGCAGCGTCTGCCTTCGCGTACACCGTGTGCAGCGCTGCTGCGGCGTACCGATCCGTCAGCAGGCGCAGCTCGACCCGCGCGCACACGCGATTCTCGGGTACGTATTGCGTGACGGTGATCGACTGATCCAGCAGACGGCCCCGACCTTCGGTGAGCACGTCCACCAGCGCCGGCAACCATCGGCTGCGCAGCCGCTCCGCGTCGAACAGGTGCGCGACTGCGGCGATGCGTGCATCGTTGGGAAGCCAGTGCGCGAGCATGTCGAGCGCGGGCGAGTGCGTCAGCGTGGGTCCGGCCATCGAGGTCGTCAGCGGGTTCGCGGCGGCGATGCGGTAGCGCGATGCCGACTCACCCGCTCTGCAGAAACGCGCTGCCACGCGCTGCTCGAACGACCGTCCGTCCGCGTCGCGTAGTTGCAGTCGATACGAGACGCTGCAGTTACGGCGCGGCCGATACTTGACGCGGTCGATGCGACACGTTTCCAGCAGCGACCCGCGGTGTAGACGCGACGCAGCGGCGAACACGTCGGCCATCGCGATCGGATCGAGCGCGATCGCGAGCTGCGGCAACTCGGGGTCACGCGGAACGTCGGCCGGATTCACGCGCTATCTCCTGTGTTGATCGCGATCGGCTCGCTGCTGTCGGCAATGCAGAGTCGCCCGCCGGCATGTGATGTGGCGCCGAGGACGCGGCCGTCAGGGTCTTCGCGCCAATGCACCCAGCGGCCAGTGAATGCCATTCGACCGATGTGCCAGCATGCATCGGCATTGCCGCGCGCGTGGAACCACACATGGTTGAACGCAGCACCGTCGACCGCCAGTTCGATGTGCAGCGCGTCGGACGTCGCACGCCCGTCGGCCGTCGCCCGTATGCGACGCAACGACAGCGGCGGTGAGGATTCCCGCCACGGCACGAGCACGGTGTCGAAGTTCGCATCGCTCGCCCGCAGACGGCTTTGCAACTTCGGCGCCGCACGCTTTTCGCCGTAGCGCGACGAGACCCAGCCGGGACACAGGCGATGGCGAGCGCTGCCGTCCGATTGCGCGATCACCAGGCCCGGACTGTCGACGCGCAGGCCGTCGCCGATCGAAAGGCCGGTGTGTCCCTCGGCATGCACACCGAGCTGGAAATGAAGCGCGTAGTCGTGCTCGCTCGGCGCGCGCAGCCAGTCGCTGACGATCCAATAGCGGCGATCGACGAAGACGATGCAGCGCTCGTGGACCGCATCGTATTCGTGGCTGATCGCGCGACCATGCAGCAAGTCGAGCCGATCGGCACCGAAGCGTTCGAGCAGGCGCGTATCGGGCGCCGGGCCGCCCACCTTGTGCCGCACCGACCCCGCGCGATGCCGGGAATGTTCGGCGATCGGCCTCGGGACGTAGCGCGTCTGCTCGCGTTCATCGACACACACCGTGTTGTGTGCCGAGGTACCGCGAAAATGCACGCGCCAATTGGTGCCGTTCACCGGATCGGACGCTTCGCTGTAAGTGTAGCGCCCCGGATCGACGATCAGCGATCGTCCACAGGCAGCGAGTTCGAAGCTCAGGCAGTCGAAGTGCCCGTGGTTGCCTTCGCCCAGAGGGCCGCAATCGAACACCAGGTATTGCATGTCGGCGTAGTCGGCGGCGCCGGTGCCCCAGCCGCTTCTCACGATCGAGTAGCCGCTCGCGTCGAAGTGGGCGACGCGTGTGGGAGGCGGAGTGCCGCGGGCGCCGCGCGTGGCGACGTAGCGCATGTCTTCCCGTCCATACCAGGTGGCGCCGTCGTCGAGGAGTTCGAGGAAGCTTCGCGCATCGCCGTCCGACAGACTCGGCACCACGCCATCGGGCTTGTGGACGTGCAGACTGAACTCGAGCGCGCGTTGCACCGCCGCGTCGAGCGTGTCGGGGATGCGAAGCGCGTTGAGCGCGGCGAGACGCCGCACGTGCATCCAGTTGCGCAGCGCCAGATGGTGGTAGTCGCTCGACAACTCGCAGTGCACGCCGTCGGCCAGCAGATCGGCCTCGGCATTGGCCGCGGTTTCGCGCAGGCCGAAGTCGCGCCACTGCGCGGCCCGACGCATTTCGGGAAACGCCACGCCCGCGAGAAAGATCGTGTAGAGCTCGAGGGTGCGGTGATTGCGCTTGGGCGTCAGGTGCTCGCACAGGTACTCGACCTGTTCGTGGATGGCTTCGAGCAGGCGACGATGGAAGCCGGGATCGACCGGCGCGTCACTGCCCTGCGTGACGAACAAGCGATGACTGTAGATCCAGTTCTGGACGCGCCGCCCGGTCACGTCGGCGGCAATGAAGCCGGCGGGCACCGTCGCGATCCAGCCGTCGATCAGCTCGGCCCAGCGCCGCGCGTAGCGGGGCGCGTGGCTACGTTGATAGGCCAACCCCAGCCCGACCGCGTAATAGAACTTGTGCAGCAGGATGTGCCATTCGAGGTCGGTGCCCGGATTGGCTAGCCAGCCGACCGGATCGGGAAGGCAGTGCGTCTCGCCATTGAATTCGAAGTGGCCCTGCATCAGCGCTTCGATCCTGTCGGGCTGCGTCTCGTCGGGATCGGCCACTGCGTAATAGCGCGCAGCGCGCGGCGCGCGATAGTGCGCGAGCAACGCGTCGTCGTCGAACGCGTCGAACGGCGCGCGGAAGACCGGAGCCCCCGATCGCCGATCGACGGCGCGCGTCGCGAGGTCGAGATCGAGTGCGTTCATGCGCCGACTTCCTGCGTCCCACGCAACTGCGCGACGAACAGCGCGCGCAATGCGAGCGTGGTGCGACGCGAATCGAAACGCTCGCAGATGCGTTGCCGCCCCGCCCGCACTAGTGCCGCATGCAGCACTCGATCCTGCAGCACCTTCGTCAGCGCATCGGCGAGGCCACGCGGGTCGCGCGGCTCGACCAGCAAGCCGTGGACGCCGTCGTCGATCAGTTCGGGAATCCCCGAGATACGCGTCGACACGACCGGGACGCCCATCGCCATCGCTTCTGCAAGCACGTTGGGAATACCGTCGCGATCGCCGTCGTCCATCACCTGACAGGGGAGCGCGAACACCCAGGCCTCACGATAGATCTCGCGCAACGCGTCTTGCGCCACCGCGCTGCGCAGGCTGATGCAATCGGCGAGATCGCGCTTGCGAATCAACGCGTCGATGCTTTCGTAGGCACTGCCGCGCTCGCCGACGATCACGCAACGAAACCCCACCCCCGCTTGTTTCAGCAGCGCGCACGCTTCGATCAGGTGATCGAAGCCCTTCTTCTCGACAAAGCGGCCGACCGACAGGATGACCGGGAACGCCTCCACGCGAGCCGCTTGCGCCGGCGAGAACCAGTCGGTGTCGAGCCCGTGATAGATCGCGTGAACCTCACCGGGTCGCGCGTGGCGCGCGCGCAGCACGCTCGCATTGGCGCAGGTGCAGGTGGCGACGAAGCGTGCCGCAGCCAGCTTGCGCTCGAGCAGATCGCCGGGATTGAGCTCGGCCTGATAGATGTCCTTCGCATGCGCGGTGAAGCTGAAAGGGATGCGAGTGAGACGACTCACAAACCACGTGATGGTGGCCACCCCGTGGCAGAAATGACCGTGCAGATGGCCGACGTCTCCGGCTTCTTCAATCGCATCGGCGATGTGGCCGGCCTGTAGCAGCTCCTTGACGAATACCTTGCGCGCTCCCCCGCCTTCAGAGACCGGCCTGCGATAGCGCCAGCACATCGCAAGCGCTGCAGCCAGCGTACGCGCGTAACGCAGCGGATGACGCCGCGCCACGCGCGCGTTGGCCGACCAGAATGCGGGCAGGTTGTCGGCAAGCCAGCGTCCCATCGTCATCCCCGAAAGCGAACTGGCATCGGGCAGGTAGGCCAACGGCGCACGTATCTGTGCCACGACCGGATGCGTCAGCGCTTCGGCCTCGCGCTTGACCGAGAAGAGGCGAAGCCGCAGCCCGGCGCGTTCGAGCTGATGGATCTCGTGTGCGATGAAGGTCTCCGACAGGCGCGGGTAACCGTTGATCACATAGGCGACGCAGTGCCCGGGTTCTCCGGCGGTGCATTCGCGCCGCGACACCTCAAGCGACAGCGTGCTCAACGGTGCATTCACGTTCGGTCTCCAGTAGCCGCAACAACAGGCCTAGGTTGTGATCGTTGTCGAAAACCTCGGTCACCGTGGCGCGCGCGCGGCGGCCGAGGGCGATGGAACGCTCGGGCTGATCGAGCAATGCGGCGATCGCGTCGGCCAGCGCCTCGGGTGCATCGGGCTCGACCAGGATCCCGTTGTCCTCGTGCCGTACAAGCTCGGGAATACCCGACACGCGCGAGGCGACGACGGGAAGGCCCATCGCCATCGCTTCGAGGAGCACGTTCGGAATTCCGTCGCGGTCGCCGTCGGCGGCGATGCGTGAAGGCTGCACGTAAACCGCGGCGCGAGCGTAATGCGCGATCACCGCTTCGCGCGCGAGTTTGCCGACCAGCGCCACGGACCCGGTCAGTCCACATCCGTCGATGCGCGCTTGCAGCCGCCCCTGCTCTTCTCCGTAGCCGACGATATCGCAGCGAAACCTGCGGCCACGATCGCGCAGCATGCGGCACGCGTCGATCAGCGTATCGAGACCTTTCTTCTCGCGCAGTCGCCCGACGCTCAGTATCAGCGGCGCACGATCGCCGCCAATGCGGTGTGCGGGATGAAACTGCGAGTGATCGACACCGTGATACATGCGGTACACCGTGGCCGCAGGCGCGATCGCGGCGAGAGTGCGTCGATTGTGCTCGGTGCACGTCACGGTGAAGCGTGCGGCGTTGAGCTTGCGCCGCAGGTCGAGCGGATCGGACGTGTAGATGTCCTTGGCGTGCGCGGAGATCGAGAAGCGCAGGCCCGTGAAGCGGCCGATCAACTCGGCCACGTCGCACGGTTTCGCGATGAAATGCGCGTGCAGGTGATCGACGCCATCGTCGCGCAACTGCACGGCCAGCCAACCGGCGCGCGCGAAGTCGGCAACTCCTTGTCGCCCGCGCGAAAGCGCCAGACTCAATGCCCATAGATAGCCGCCCGGGTCGGTCGTCATCAGCCGCAGGTGCCGCGATGCGAAATCCGCAAGCGTCGCGAACGCGAGCCTCGGCACGCGCACCAGCGGCGCCGTCACGCGCGCCACGGCTAGGTGACTCACCGCGTCGGTAGGCGCAGCCAGCGCATACAGCCGCAACGGCACACCAAGGCGTTCGAGCCCGAGCACCTCTTCGAGGATGAAGGTCTCCGACAGCTTGGGAAACGTCTTGACTAGCAGACCCAGCGGGCGGCCATGGCCCGGGCGATCGAACGGCATCGCGGCTCCTTGTGCGGTAGATGGTCTGCAAGCAACGGTCGCACCGTGCCTCGGTCGGTGACGATCGCCGTGTCGAGGTCCATCAGATCGAAGACCGCGGCCGTGGTGCGCTCGAGGCCGTCGAGCGCTTCTAGGCGCGGCATGCGATCGCCGCGCGTGAGCGCGCTCAATTCATCCCGCACCGCCGACATCAGCGCTGCCGGCGTCAGTCGATCGGGATGCAGCATCCGCACCAGTCCGAGTGCCGCCATACGCTCGGCACGAATGCATTGCTCGAGGCCGGGCCTGACCCGCGGCACGATCACCGCGCGGCGTGCGCAGCTGAGCAGTTCGCACACCGTGTTGTAGCCGCCCATCGCCACGACGACGTCGGCGCCGCCGATCAGCGACATCATGTCGTCGCTGAACTCCTGCACGCTGACCCGGGTCATGCCCGCAGCCTCGCGCACGACGGCCGCGCGTTGCCGCTCCGCCATCTCCGGCCCGCACACGACGTGCGTGCGTGGTCGCGCCTCTTCGGGCAGCGCGCGCAGGCCGCGCAAGCAGCTGTCGATCAGGCCGTATCCGTCCTCGCCGCCGCCGGTCGTGACCAGCAGCAACGGGTCCTCGTGCGCGACGCCCAGCCGTCGCCGCACCAGCGCGCGTCCCTCGCGGCCTCGCTCGCGCCCGATGTATCCGCAGAAGCGGACCTTGGCCGCACTGAACGGCGGAAAACAATACTCGTGCCGCAGGTCGAACACGCGTGAATCGCCGACCACGAGGACCTGGTCGTAGTAGGCGTCGATCGCTTCGAAGCAGCCGTTCTTTCGCCACACGTGCAGCGTCGCTTCCGGGCTGTCGAGGATGTCGCGCAACAACAGCACCAGCTTCGGTCGCCGTACCCGCTTGGACAACGCCTCGAACGCTCCGCACAACTCGTCCTCGACACCGAAGGGTTTCTTGTCGACCACGATCAGGTCCGGCGCGAAGTCGTCGATCGCGCTTCGGATCAGGTTCGCGCGCAACCGCACCGTCGAGGCCAGCGACATTTCGAGATAGCGCGCGCCGTAATGCCCTTCGATATCGCGCGATAGACACGGCAGCTTCAGATAGTCGATGCGCGGCGGGATGCGGAATGCATGCAGCATCGGCGAACCCGTCACGACCAGAACCGAAACTTCGGGCGAAGACTGGACCAGATGCCGCGCCACCTCGAGCATGCGTCGGATGTTTCCGAGCCCGAAGGTATCGTGTGAATAAAGCAGGATGCGCTTCATGAGGGATTTCCTCGTGCGCCGACAAACGACTGCACCGCGTGCAGCGTTACTCGATGGCGTCAGTGACAGAGTCGCTGCCTGTCATCGAAATACACGGGTCGGGCAATTCATCGAAATCGGATAGATTCGCGGTTCGACGACAGCCGGGAAATCTCGTGAAACTAGCCACCTGGAATATCAACTCGCTGAAGGTCCGCTTGCCGCACGTCGTCGCGTGGCTTGAGCGCAACCCGGTCGACGTGCTCGCGCTGCAGGAGACCAAGCTGCCCGACGATCGCTTCCCGTCGAGCGAACTCGAAGCGATCGGTTATCGCGCCGCGTTCGCCGGACAGAAGACCTACAACGGCGTGGCGATCCTGACGCGGCTCGCGATGCCGACGACCGATGTCACGATGGGCATCGCAGGTTTCGATGACGATCACAAGCGCGTCATCAGCGCGACCGTGAACGGGGTGCGCGTGGTGTGCGTGTACGTGCCCAATGGACAGTCGGTCGACTCCGACAAATATCAATACAAGCTGCGCTGGTTCGCGGGGTTGCGCGAGTGGTTGAAAGAGGAGCTGGACGCGCATCCGAGACTGGTTGTGCTGGGCGACTACAACGTCGCGCCTGAAGATCGCGACGTGCACGACCCGCGCGCCTGGGAAGGTCAGGTGCTCTGTTCGCAACCCGAGCGCGACGCATTGCAGGCGATCGCCGCGCTGGGATTTCACGATGCCTTTCGTCTGTTCGAGCAGGCGCCCAAGGCGTACAGCTGGTGGGACTACCGCATGCTCGCGTTCCGGCGCAATGCGGGCCTGCGTATCGACCACGTCCTGTTGTCCGATGCGCTGCGTCCGCTATGCACCGCATGCACCATCGATCGCGAGGAACGCAAGCGTGAGCAGCCGTCTGATCATGCTCCGGTGGTTGCCACGCTCGAACTGGACCGCGCGTCAGTGTAGGCGGCGCTCAGCGCACGTCGTCCAACCCCAGATCCTGGATCTTCCGCGTGATGGTGTTGCGCCCGATGCCCAGGCGCTGCGCGGCTTCGATGCGTCGTCCTCCGGTGTGGCGCAGAGCCATGCGAATCAGCGTCGCCTCGAACTGTCGCGTGAGCACGTCCATGACATCGTGACGGTCGAGCGCGAGCAGATGCGCGGCGGTGTGCTCGAGTTCGACGCGCCAGGGTTCATCTGCTTGCTGAACGGACGCCACTCCGGACGCGAACCCTGTGGCCGATGCAGAGGTCGATCCCTCGGCCGCATCGCGCGTCACGTCGCCTGTCTGCATCGCCGGTCGAGAACGCGAGAGCGCGAAAGTATCTTCGCCCGGCATGCTCCGCAGCTCCGGCGGCAGATCCTTGATCTCGACGATCTACGCGGGCGCCATCACGGTCAGCCAGTGGCACAGGTTTTCGAGCTGCCGCACGTTGCCTGGAAAGGCGAGCGTGGCCAGCAACTTCATCGCCGCATCGGACATGCGCTTGGGCTCCACGCCGAGTTCGCGCGCGCTCTTCTGAAGAAAATTTCGCGCGAGCGGGGGAATGTCTTCGGCGCGCTCGTGCAATGCGGGCAACCGCAGGCGAATCACGTTGATGCGGTGGTAGAGGTCTTCGCGAAACAGCCCTTGCCGCACCAGCTCCTCGAGGTTCTGATGGGTGGCCGCGATCACGCGCACGTTGGCCTTCATCGGA
>JBBQCA010000095.1:0-11973 GCA_038318315.1 Burkholderiales bacterium
C
The DNA here is from genome assembly GCA_038318315.1 of Burkholderiales bacterium. Lineage (GTDB taxonomy): Bacteria > Pseudomonadota > Gammaproteobacteria > Burkholderiales > Burkholderiaceae_D > CAHJXF01. Next base: position 2 of record JBBQCA010000095.1, read on the forward strand.
GGCGAGATCGTCGTGCACGGTCTCGGCGTGCACCCGGACTGGGGGCTGATCGTCGGAATGCGAACGGGACTCGACGACGCCGGCTTCTCGACCTTGTCGGTGCAGATGCCGGTGCTTGCCGTCGATGCGCCACGAGAAGATTACAACGCAATTTTTCCACTAGCTGCCGAGCGGATCGCATTGGCCATTTCCTGGCTCGAGCGTCGCGGGGTGCAGCACATCGCGATCGTCGCGCACAGCCTCGGCGCCGCGATGAGCAGCGCATATCTCGGCTCCGCCGCCGCCGAGAAAATCGATGCCTGGGTCGTGATCGGAATGGGCGTGGAGTTCGACGCGGCGCCGCGGCAGCCGGTCCTGGATGTCGAAGCACAGTCCGACTTTTCACAAGTGCACGAGTCTGCGGTGCTGCGTGCTTCCAAGTTGCCACGAGATTCGTGTTCGAGGCATGTCGTCATCGCGGATGCGGACCATTACATGGAAAATCGGCAGAAGGAATTGGTAGCCGCGATCGTGCCTTTCCTCGACCGGGCTTTCGCGCGTCGCTGTTTTTAGGCCGGATTCATTTCTGGACTGGTCGTACGTCCGGAAATGAAGGATCGACTACTTGCGCGGCTGCTCTTCGGTGGCCAGATACGGTTTGAATCCATAGCGTCCGAAGATCTCCAGTGCCGCTGGTGAACGGATGAATTTAAGCCAGGATTGCGCAGCGTCGGCGTGACCGGCGCCCTTCACCATCGCTCCCGCATAAATAGCCGTGGCATTGGTTGCCTCTGGAATCTCGACGTGTTCGATGGGATTTCCGACCTGCTACTGAAACATGGCCTTGGATTTCCACGTCACGCCAGCGTCCGCACGGCTCTGCATCAAAAACAGTGGGGTCTGACGATGATGGATCTGAGTCAACACCGTGGTGCCGTCTTTTACTTTGGATTGATAGACGGCGTCCACCAAAGCGTCGCCTCCTGCTTTGTGCAATGACGCTTTGATCTGCCGCGCAACGCCTTCGAACTCGGGGTTCGGCATCGCGAGGCGCACGTTCGCCTTTCCGAGATCGGCCAAGGTCTTAATGCCTGCAGGATTTCCCTTCGGAACCATGATCGTCAGTTGGTTCGTGACATAGGGAACCGCAGGCCCGGTCAGCGCGCCCTCGGCGATCAGTTCCTTCACCTTCATCAAGCCGGCGAAGTAGGCATCGGCCTTGACCAACCACGTCATGTTGCCCACCGTGATCGCGCCGCCGGCCTGCATCTGTTTGACCAGCAATCCGGGTGGTATCGCGATCGGAGAGAACATTCGAACGGTTCAGGGCGCATTCAAGAAGATCTTCAATCTCGAGCCTCAGTTCCGGCTCGACGGCTCGCAGTTCGATCACCTGTTCGCCGCGGACGAGGAGTTTACGATCGGCGCTTCGAAAGCGAAGGCTCTCAACGTGCCGGGCCACACACGCGCGGACATGGCTTATGTGATCGGCGACGCGATATTCGTCGGCGACACGATGTTCATGCCCGACGTGGGAACCGCGCGCTGCGATTTTCCGGGGGGCGATGCGCACAGGCTCTATGCATCGGCGAAGCGTCTCCTCGCGTTTCCTGACGACACACGGCTCTTCATGTGCCACGACTATCCGCCCGAAGGCCGCGAGCCGAAGTGGCAGACGACGGTTGCCGAACAGCGTGCGCACAACATCCATATCCACGACGGCGTTTCCGAAGACGAGTTCGTCGCCATGCGCACCACCCGCGACGCCACGCTGTCGATGCCCACGCTGATCCTCTCGTCGATGCAGGTCAACATTCGCGCCGGCGAATTGCCGCCTGCCGAAGACAACGGCGTTCGGTATCTGAAGTTGCCGCTCGACATGATCTGATCGGGGCTACGACGGCAGCGCGGCCTGGCCGGGATCGCTTTCAGTCCCCTTGCCGAGCAGCGGCGCGTCGTGCGCCAGCAGGTGCGCCTCGCCATGCTCGAGAATGAAATAGCGAAACGCCTCGGCCGCAGGCGACAGCACTTTCGAATTCAGGTGCACCACGTTCCACACGCGCATCACGGGCGTGCCTTCGATGTCGAGCACGTGGAGGAGGCCGTGGCCAACTTCGAGGCCGATGGTGTGCAGCGACACGAAGCTCAGTCCCATGCCGGCCATCACCGCCTGCTTGATGGTCTCGTTGCTCGACATGTCCATCGAGATGCGCGGCTCGAAGCGATGCCCGGCGAAAAAGCGCTGCATCGCGTCGCGCGTTCCCGAGCCGGGCTCGCGCGCGATCAACGGATAATTTTCGAGCGCGGTCACCGGCAGTTTTCCGCTGTTCGCGAGCGGATGCTCCGGCGACGAAATGAACACGAGCGGATGCGCGGCAAACGACTCCGACCGCGCGGCGATCTCCTTGGGCGGCCGGCCCATGATGGACAGGTCGGCGTCGCCCGCATGCATCAGCGCGACCAGTTGCTCACGATTGTTGGCCACGTGCAGTCTCACCTCGACTGCCGGATGCTCCTCGTGAAAGCGCGCCAGCAGGCGCGGCACGAAGTACTTGGCGGTGCTCACGATGCCGATCGTGAGCGCACCGTGTTCGAGACGCTGGAGGCGGGCCATCGCGTGCTCGGCATCCTTGAGCGCCGCAAGCAGCCGCCTTGCATGCACCAGGAAATATTCCCCGGCCGTCGACAGCGAGACGGTGCGGCCGTGCCGGTCGAACATCGGCAGGCCCAGTTGCGATTCGATCTCCTTGATCTGCATCGACACGGCCGGCGCCGTGAGATGCAACGCGTCCGCCGCGCGAATCATGCTGTTGTGTCGCGCGACCTCGACGAACACCCGAAGCTGCCGGAAGGTAATGTTCATTGATAAGGTTTTACTTATTCTTTGCCAAAGAAAGTCTGAATATCGCTTAACAGAACTCGACCCTACACTGGCCTCGTCCCTGTCGTCAAACGGAGTTCGAAGCCATGAATCAGCCCGTCGAAGCCGGCGTCATCACCGATGCGAAGAAGCGTTACAGCGCCGGCGTCTTGAAGTACCGCCAGATGGGGTACTGGGACGCCGACTACGTGCCCAAGGACACCGACACGATCTGCCTGTTTCGCATCACGCCGCAGGACGGCGTGGACGCGATCGAGGCGGCTGCGGCGGTCGCTGGAGAGTCGAGCACGGCCACATGGACGGTGGTGTGGACCGATCGCCTGACCGCCTGCGACAGCTACCGCGCCAAGGCTTTCAAGGTCGAGCCGGTGCCGGGCATTCCCGGACAATATTTCGCGTGGGTGGCCTACGACCTGATCCTGTTCGAGGAAGGCTCGATCGCCAACATGACCGCGAGCCTGATCGGCAACGTCTTCTCGTTCAAGCCACTGAAGGCCGCGCGACTCGAGGACATCCGCATCCCGGTCGCCTACATCAAGACCTTCAAGGGACCGCCCACCGGCCTCGTCGTCGAACGCGAGCGCCTCGACAAGTTCGGACGACCGCTCCTGGGTGCGACGACCAAGCCCAAGCTCGGCCTCTCGGGGCGCAACTACGGCCGCGTCGTGTACGAAGGCCTCAAGGGCGGCCTCGACTTCATGAAGGACGACGAGAACATCAACTCGCAACCCTTCATGCATTGGCGCGAACGCTTTCTCTACGTGATGGACGCCGTCAACAAGGCGAGCGCCGCGACCGGTGAGGTCAAGGGCAGTTATCTCAACGTGACCGCCGCGACCATGGAGGACATGTACGAGCGCGCCGAATTCGCGAAGTCGCTCGGCTCGGTGGTCGTCATGGTCGATCTGGTGATCGGCTGGACCGCGATCCAGTCGATGGCCAACTGGTCGCGCAAGCACGACATGATCCTGCACATGCACCGCGCCGGCCACGGCACCTACACGCGGCAGAAGAATCACGGCGTGAGCTTTCGCGTCATCGCCAAGTGGTTGCGCCTCGCAGGCTGCGATCACCTGCATGCGGGCACGGCAGTCGGCAAGCTCGAAGGCGACCCGATGACGGTGCAGGGTTACTACAACGTCTGTCGCGACAGTTTCACCAAGCAGGACTTGCCGCGCGGGCTGTTCTTCGATCAGGACTGGGCCGACACCAAGAAGGTCATGCCGGTCGCGTCGGGCGGCATACACGCGGGCCAGATGCATCAGCTTCTCGACCTGTTCGGCGACGACGTGATCCTGCAGTTCGGCGGCGGCACCATCGGCCATCCACAAGGGATACAGGCGGGTGCGGTGGCCAATCGCGTCGCGCTCGAGACGATGGTCAAGGCGCGCAACGAAGGGCGCGACATCAGGAACGAAGGTCCGGAAATCCTGAAGAAGGCCGCGCAGTTCTGCACGCCGTTGAAGCAGGCGCTCGATACCTGGGGCGAGATCAGCTTCAACTACACGCCGACCGATACCAGCGACTACGCGGTGACGCCCGCAACATCGAACTGACGCGCACCGGACACCACAGGAAGGAGACCCGATCATGATGACCAACCCCACCGGCCGCATCACGCAAGGCCAGTTCAGTTTTCTCCCCGACCTCACCGATGCCGAGATCGGCATGCAGATCGATTACGGGCTCGGTCGCGGCTATGCGTGGAGCGTCGAATACACCGACGATCCGCACCCGCGCAATACCTATTGGGAGATGTACGGCAATCCGATGTTCGATCTGAAGGATGCCGCCGGCGTGATGCTCGAACTCGCGGGTTGCCGCAAGACTTTTCCGAACCACTACATCCGGCTGATGGCCTTCGACTCCACGCGCGGCGTCGAGTCGATCGTGATGAGCTTCATCGTCAATCGTCCGAAGAACGAACCCGGTTTCCAGCTCGAACGCCAGGAGACCGATGGCCGTTCGATGCGCTACACGATACGTGGATACGGCGCCAATACGCCCGAGGGCGAGCGCTACGGCGACGCCTGAGCGCGCGCGACCACGACCCACCGAAAGGCGCGCCATGCAACGCATCGCACCGAGCATCCTGTCCGCCGACTTCGCACGCCTGGGCGAGGAAGTCCAGGCAGTCATCGCCGCCGGCGCGGACTGGATCCACTTCGACGTGATGGACAACCACTCCGTGCCGAACCTGACGATCGGTCCCACGGTCGCGCAAGCGATCAAGCCGCATTGCATGCGCGCGGACGGCACGCCGATCCCGCTGGACGTCCATCTGATGGTTCAACCCGTCGACGCACTGGCAACGGCGTTTGCGAAGGCCGGCGCGGATCTGATCAGCTTCCATCCCGACGCGAGCGCGCACGTGGACCGCACGCTGCAACTGATCCACGCCGAAGGCTGCAAGGCCGGCCTGGTGTTCAACCCGGCCGCGTCGCTCGACGTGCTCGAGTGGGTGATCGACAAGATCGACCTGGTCCTCATCATGAGCGTCAACCCGGGCTTCGGCGGGCAGAGCTTCATCGACAGCGCATTGCGAAAGACCGAGCACGCCAGGCGCCTGATCGAAGCGAGCGGACGCGATATCCGGCTCGAGGTCGATGGCGGCATCAAGGTCGACAACATCCGAAGCGTCGCCGATGCGGGGGCCGATACCTTCGTCGCCGGCAGCGCGATCTTCGGCCAGCCCGACTACAAGGCCGTGATCGACGCGATGCGCGCCGAACTGGCCAGGCCCGCTCTTGCCCAGGCGGCGTGATGACGAGCGCCCCGCTCTATTCGATCCCTGGATCCGCTGCAGCGTCCGAAGCGGCAACCGACTCGCCGTCGGATGCACCGTCACTCGCGGCATCGGCATCGACATCGCAGGCACGCACCGTCGCCGAAGTGCTGGCCGAAAGCCAGGTCACGGCGGTATTCGACGAACTCGATCGCGACCTCGTCGGTCTCGCGCCGGTCAAGCAACGCATCCGCGACATCGCCGCCCTGCTGGTGGTCGACAAGCTGCGCCTGAACATGGGACTCGCCGCGCAATCGCCGAGCCTGCACATGAGCTTCACCGGCAATCCGGGCACCGGCAAGACCACGGTCGCGATGCGCATGGCCGAGATCCTTCATCGGCTCGGCTATGTCCGCAAGGGACACCTGATCGCGGTGACGCGCGATGACCTGGTCGGCCAGTACATCGGCCACACCGCGCCCAAGACGCGCGAGGTGTTGAAGAAGGCGATGGGCGGCGTGCTCTTCATCGACGAGGCCTACTACCTCTACCGTCCCGAGAACGAGCGCGACTACGGGCAGGAGGCGATCGAGATCCTGCTGCAGGTGATGGAGAACCAGCGCGACGACCTGGTGGTCATACTCGCCGGCTACAAGGACCGCATGGACACGTTCTTCAAGTCCAACCCCGGCATGAGCTCGCGCATCGCGCATCACCTCGACTTCCCCGACTACAGCGGCGACGAGTTGCTGCAGATCGGCGACCGGATGCTCGATGCGATGAGCTATCGCTTCGCCGAAGGCGGTCGCGAGACCTTCAACGAGTACCTCGGGCTGCGCCTGGCGCAACCGCATTTTGCCAATGCGCGCAGCGTTCGCAACGCGCTCGATCGCGCGCGGCTGCGGCAGGCGAGCCGCCTGTTCAATCAACCCGATCGGGTGTTGACGCGCGACGACCTGACCACCATCGAGCCTTCGGATATCCGCGCCAGTCGCGTGTTCGCGGCCCGCGACTGATTTCCTCGATCGGCGCCCACGATCGCCCACGAAAGACCGCCATGCCGCTCTCGCAACGCTGGACCCTCACGCGCTATCTGATCGAAGAGCGTCGCCGCTTTCCGAATGCGATCGGTGACCTGAACGCGCTGCTGCTCAATGTCTCGCTCGCATGCAAGGCGATCGCACGCATCGTCGCGTTCGGGGAGCTCGCTGATTCGTTCGATCAACCTGTCGTCGCCGCATCGGGCGCGGTCAACGTGCAGGGTGAAGTGCAAAAGCGGCTCGACGTATTGAGCAACGAGATCTTCATTCGCATGACCGAGTGGAACGGTCACCTTGCCGGCATGGCATCGGAAGAGATGGTCGATCCTCGCCAGATCCCCTTGTCCTATCCGCGAGGCAAATACCTGCTGGTGTTCGATCCTCTGGACGGATCGAGCAACATCGACGTCAACGTCTCGGTGGGCAGCGTCTTCTCTATCCTGCGTGCCCCGCAGGAGGTGGTCGACAGCAAGCGCGACGTGACCGAGGCGGACTTTCTCCAGCCCGGTACGACCCAGGTGGCTGCCGGCTATGCGCTCTACGGACCGACGACGATGCTGGTGCTCAGCGTGGGCAATGGCGTGGTCGGCTTCACGCTGAATCCGAATCTGGGCGAGTTCATGCTCACGCATCCGCGCATCCGCGTTCCTGTCGACACGCAGGAGTTCGCGATCAACAGCTCGAACAGCCGCTTCTGGGAACCGCCGGTCAAGCGCTACGTCGACGAGTGCCTCGCAGGAAAGACCGGGCCGCGCTGCAAGGACTTCAACATGCGCTGGATCGCAAGCATGGTCGCCGAAGCGCATCGCATCCTGATGCGCGGCGGCGTGTTCCTCTACCCGCGCGATACCAAGGACCCGGAAAGGCCGGGCCGCCTGCGCCTGCTGTACGAAGCCAACCCGATCGGCTTCCTGATGGAGCAGGCCGGCGGGCGCGCGAGCACGGGCCGCAAGCCGATGCTGGGCGTCACACCGACTGCGCTGCATCAGCGCATCGGCCTCGTGTTCGGTTCGAAGAACGAGGTCGATCGCATCGAGCGCTATCACCACGAGCCCGCCAATACCGAAGGCGTCAACCCTCTCTTCGCCGAGCGCGGCTTGTTCCGCGTCTAGGACGGCGGCGGTTCATACAAAACAATTTCGAGGATCCCCGACATGTCCGAGCGACATCCCATCATCGCGATCACCGGTTCGTCCGGCGCCGGCACCACGTCGGTGACGCGAACCTTCGAAGATATTTTTCGGCGCGAAGGCGTGAGGGCCGCCGTGATCGAAGGGGACAGTTTTCACCGCTACGACCGCAAGGAGATGAAGCAGAGGCAGGCCGAGGCGGAGGATGCCGGCGACGGTCACTTCAGTCACTTCGGCCCTGCCAACAATCTCTTCGCCGAACTCGAACAGTTGTTTCGCAGCTATGGCGAATCGGGAAGCGGCAAGCGCCGCAAGTATCTGCACGACGCCGAGGAGGCCGCACCCTACAAGCAGGACCCCGGAACCTTCACTCCCTGGGAAGACGTGCCGGCCGATACCGACCTGCTGTTCTACGAAGGATTGCACGGCGCCGTGTCCACCCCCGAAGTCGATATCGCGCGCCACCCCGATCTGTTGATCGGCGTCGTGCCGGTGATCAACCTCGAGTGGATCCAGAAGCTGTGGCGCGACAAGTCCAAGCGCGGCTACTCGACCGAGGCCGTGACCGACACCATCCTGCGCCGCATGCCCGACTACGTGAACTACATCTGTCCGCAGTTCACGCACACGCACGTGAACTTCCAGCGCGTGCCCTGCGTGGATACCAGCAACCCGTTCATCGCACGCGACATTCCCGCGGCCGACGAAAGCTTCGTCGTGATCCGCTTCGCGAAACCCAAGGGCATCGATTTCCAATATCTGTTGAACATGGTCCACGACTCGTTCATGTCGCGCGCCAACACCATCGTCGTGCCGGGCGGAAAGATGGAGCTCGCGATGCAGCTCATCTTCACGCCCTTCATCTGGCGAATGATGGAACGCCGACAGCGTTCCCTCGGTGACTTGTGAAGGGATCGCAACCATGAGCTCAGCCTCCGTCGAAAGAATCATTCGCGCCGACAACGGGCAGCGCAACGCGATGGCCGATGCGATTCGCGCGCTGGCGATGGACGCCGTTCAGAAGGCGAACTCCGGACATCCCGGGGCGCCGATGGGCATGGCCGAGATGGCGGTGGCGTTGTGGCATGGGCATCTGCGTCACAACCCGGCGAATCCTCTATGGGCCGATCGCGATCGCTTCGTGTTGAGCAACGGCCATGCGTCGATGCTGCTGTATGCCTTGCTTCATCTGACCGGGTACGACCTGCCGATCGGCGAGCTGCAGCGCTTTCGGCAACTGCACAGCAAGACGCCCGGGCATCCGGAACACGGACTCACGCCCGGTGTCGAGACCACCACCGGGCCGCTCGGCCAGGGCCTCACGAACGCGGTCGGTTTCGCGCTGGCCGAGAGATTGCTCGCCGACGAGTTCAATCGTCCGGGGCATGCGATCGTCGATCATTACACCTACGTGTTCCTCGGCGACGGCTGCCTGATGGAAGGCATCAGCCACGAAGCTTCCGGGCTTGCGGCGGCGTGGAAGTTGAACAAGCTGATCGCGCTCTATGACGACAACGGCATTTCGATCGACGGGCCGGTTGTGGACTGGTTCGTCGACGACACGCCGGCGCGCTTTCGCGCCTACGGCTGGAACGTGATCGGGCCGATCGACGGGCACGACGTCGCGGTCGTCGAGGAGGCCATCGCGCAAGCGAAAGCGAATGACCATGGTCCGTCGATGATCGTGTGCCGCACCACCATCGGCAAGGGATCGCCCGCACGCGCGGGGACGGCCAAGGCGCACGGCGAGCCGCTCGGAGCCGAGGAGATCGAGCGCACGCGCGATGCCATCGATTGGCCGCACGCCGCATTCGAGGTTCCTCTGTCGATTGCGAATCGATGGAGCGCGAAGCGGGCGGGCACCGAGCGCGAAGCGCAATGGCGCCAGCGCCTGGTCGCCTATCGCGCAGATCATCCGGCGCTTGCGACCGAGTTCGAGCGCCGCATGGCGGGCGATCTTCCGCGCGATTTCGAAGAGCCCGTGCTGACGACCATGGCCGAGTTCGGTCAATCGCGCGAGACCGTCGCCACGCGCAAGGCGTCGCAAAAAATATTGAGCCAGCTGACGACCAAGCTACCCGAGATGCTGGGCGGCAGCGCCGATCTGACCGGTTCGAACCTGACCGACTTTCCCGGATGCGGCGCGGTGCGCGGCGATGCGCAGGGCGGTCGCCACATCAACTACGGCGTGCGCGAGTTCGGCATGGCGGCGGTGATGAACGGCATCGCGCTGCACGGGGGATTCATTCCCTACGGCGGTACCTTTCTCACGTTTTCCGACTACAGCCGCAACGCGATCCGCATGGCCGCGCTGATGAAGCTGCGCGTGATCCATGTGTTCACGCACGATTCGATCGGCCTCGGTGAAGACGGGCCGACCCATCAGCCGGTCGAGCACGCGGCGAGCCTGCGCCTGATCCCCAACCTCGATGTCTGGCGACCTTGCGATGCGGCCGAGACCGCGGCCACATGGACCCAATCGCTCGCGCGCGCGGACCGGCCCGCCGCGCTGTTGCTGTCGCGCCAGAACCTGCCGGCGCAGACGCGCAGCCCGCAGCAGGTGCTCGATATTCGGCGGGGCGCTTATGCCTTGAGCGACCGCGAGAACGCGGTTGCCGTGATTCTCGCTACGGGCTCGGAAGTATCGCTGGCGATGGAGGCGCAGAAACTGCTCGACGCGCGCAACGTGCCGGTGCGGGTCGTCTCGATGCCGTCATCGACGGTCTTCGATCGACAGGACCGCGGCTATCGCGACGCGGTCCTCGGTCGCGACATCGCGCGCATCGGCGTCGAAGCGGGCGTGACGAAGTGGTGGGGTCAATACGGTTGTTGTGCCGCACTGGGCGTCGATACCTTCGGCGAATCGGCGCCGGCGGCTGCAGTGTACGAGCACTTCGGCCTGACCGCGGCAAGCCTCGCCGACTGCGTGCAGATGCACGCGGACCACGAGCGTCATCTGGTGCGATCGAGCAATTGAGCTCATCGCCCCTGCGCGTCTTTTGCCGATCGACCAGCGGGCACCTTCGATGCTGCGGGCCCTGATCTGGGACGTCGACGGCACGATCGCGGAGACCGAGCGTGACGGACACCGCGTCGCATTCAATCAGGCGTTTGAAGACCTCGGGGCCGGATGGCAATGGGACGTCCAGGCCTACGGCAGTCTGCTGCGGGTGACCGGCGGATACGAAAGACTGCTCTACGACATGGAGGGACGCAGGACGGCGCCCACAACGGCTGCCGAACGCGAAGCGCTGGCGCGCGCCTTGCACCAGCGCAAGAACCAGCTCTACAGCACGATGGTTGCCTCAGGCAAGCTTTCGGCGCGCCCCGGCGTGCGCCGCCTGATGGACGAATGCGCGGACGCCGGCATCGCGCTTGCGATCGCGACCACGACCGGCCGCGGCAACGTGGAAGCGCTGCTTTCGAGACTGCTCGGGCAGCACTGGCAGGAACGATTCGCCGCGATCGTCTGCGCGGAAGACGCGGCGATCAAAAAGCCCGACCCGCTGGTCTATCGGCTCGCGCTCGAAAGCCTCGGCGTCGCCTCGCAGGAGGCTCTCGCCATCGAAGACTCACCCAATGGGCTGGCCGCTGCGAGCGCGACGGGAATCGGCGTGCTCGTCACACGCAGCCAGTACTTTGCATCGGATCCGTTTCCCGGTCGCGCCGCAATCTGTGACGACCTGGACGGCCCGCTGACGTGGCATGGCGGCCGCGCAGGAAAGACCGATGCCGAATCGCTTCGCCTGCTGCACCACGCATGGGTTTACCAAAACGCGCGTGCGACCGCCTGAACTTCAGCGCTGCTCGATCGGCTTCACATCGCGCCGCGGCGCGCCGGTGTACAACTGTCGCGGACGGCCGATCTTCTGCTCGGGGTCGGAGATCATCTCGTTCCACTGCGCAATCCAGCCGACGGTGCGCGCGAGCGCGAAGATCGCCGTGAACAACGTGGTCGGAATGCCGAGTGCGCTCTGCACGATGCCCGAGTAGAAGTCCACATTCGGATAGAGCTTGCGCGACACGAAGTATTCGTCTTCGAGCGCGATCTTCTCCAGCGCCATCGCGAGCTTGAAGAGCGGGTCGTCGTGCAGGCCGAGTTCGTCGAGCACTTCGTGGCAGGTCTCGCGCATCAGCTTGGCGCGCGGGTCGTAGTTCTTGTAGACGCGATGGCCGAAGCCCATCAGCTTGACGTCCGAGTCCTTGTCCTTGACCTT
>JBBQCA010000096.1:0-11758 GCA_038318315.1 Burkholderiales bacterium
GCAGCGTGGCATCGGTAACGTTTCCGTCGGCATGCGAATGCGACATCGCATGCGCGCCCTCATGAACGCGTCACCCTGATTCCGTGCTCGACCTCGGACTTTCCAAACTCGCGATCATCGGTGTGGTAGCGCTCGTCGTCATCGGACCCGAGCGCCTGCCGAAGGTCGCGCGCACCGTCGGCACGCTGCTCGGCCGCGCGCAGCGTTATCTCGCCGAGGTGAAGGCCGAGGTTAATCGCGAAATGCAGATCGACGAATTGCGAGCGATGCGCGAGAACGTACAGAAGGCCGCCAGCTCGTTCGAATCGTCGGTGCGCGGCGGCTTGAACGAAACCGAAAGCGATCTCAACGCGGCCTTCGCGCAGTCGCACGATTCGTCGCCCGCGCCGCTGATGATGCCGATCGCTCCGCCACCGACCGAGGCGATGTCGCCGGGCAAGCGTCGCAACTTCCGACGCAAGCTCGCGCAGCGCCAGAGCGCCATGCCGCTGTGGTTCAAGAGCGCGACCAGGAAGCGCACGCGCGTGCAGTCGGGCGCGGCGCGCGTGGCGCGTTATCGCGTGCGGTAGTCGTGGCCACTCCGAAACTTCCCTACGACAACGGAACCGAGGGCGAGTCGTTCATCTCGCACCTGGTCGAACTGCGCTCGCGCGTGGTCAAGTCAGCGCTCGCCATCGTCGTGGCCTTCGTTTGCCTCGCGCCGTTCGCGTCGCATATCTACGACTTCCTCGCGATGCCGATGCTGAACGCGTTGCCGCAGGGCACGAAGATGATCGCGACCGGCGTCATCACGCCCTTTCTCGTGCCGATCAAGGTGACGCTTCTGGTCGCGTTCATCTTTGCATTGCCGGTGGTGCTCTATCAGATGTGGGCCTTCGTCGCGCCCGGCCTCTATGCGCACGAGAAGAAGCTCGCGCTGCCGATCATCTCGTCGAGCTTCATCCTGTTCATCGTCGGCGTGGCGTTCTGCTACTACTTCGTGTTCGGCACGGTGTTTCGCGTGATCAACGAATTCGCACCCAAGTCGGTGACGGTGGCGCCGGACATCGACAGTTATTTCGGCTTCGTGATGTCGATGTTCATCGCCTTCGGCGTGACCTTCGAGGTGCCGATCGTGGTGGTCGTGCTGGTGCGGTTCGGGATCATCTCGATTGCGACCCTCAAGAGCATCCGGCCCTACGTGATCGTCGCGTCCTTCGTGATCGCGGCGATCATCACGCCGCCCGACCCGGGTTCGATGCTGCTGCTCGCGGTACCGCTCGTGCTGCTCTATGAGGTCGGCGTGTTCGTCGCCCGCTTCGTGGGCGTCTCCAAACGTCGCGAGGAAAAGGTCGAGGCGACCTGATTGCCTCCGGCAAGCCTCAAGTTAAGATCGCATTCGCCGGGTCCTGGAGCCGCGCATGCAGTACTGACGACGTGAAGGAAGCGCGTTGAAGCAAAGCGTCAAGAAAGCGCCTCGCATGGATCTGATCTGCTGCCGCAACCTGCTGATCTATCTCGAACCGGCATTGCAGAAGAAGGCACTGCTCGCGCTTCATTACGCGCTCAAGCCCGAAGGATTCTTGTTCCTCGGCGCATCGGAGTCGCTCGGGCAGGTCACCAACCTGCGGCCCACGAAGAGGGTCAGTCGGCCGACGAGGAATTCGAAAGCATGAACGAGGAACAGGAAACCTCTAAGGAAGAACTCGAGCCAACCAGCGAGGAATTGACCACCATCAACCAGGAGATGGCCGATCGCAACGTCGAGTTGAACCGGCTCAACGCCGACCTCGACAACATGAGCGTCAGCATCCACACGGCGATCCTGGTGCTTGGACGAGACCTGACGATTCGCCGCTTCACGCCGCTGGCGGAACGCGCTTTCAATTTGCTCGCCACCGATGTCGGACGTTCGTTGAGCGGCATTCGACACAATCTGCTGGCCCCGACGAGCGTCGCGCCGAGCAGAACGGGCGATTCGCTCGCGCGCCCTCTCGATCTCGAGACCCTCATTCGGGGCGTCATCGACACCGTCAGTGTGCACGAGCGCGAGGTGCAGGATTCTCAAGGCCACTGGTACTCGATGCGCGTGCGTCCCTATCTGACGCTCGACAACAAGATCGATGGCGCCGTGCTCGCGCTGGTGGATATCGACGCGCTCAAACGCACCGAGCGCGAAGCCGAAATTGCGCGCGACGCCGCCGAAGCGATCATTCGCGCGACCCGCGACCCGCTCGTCGTGCTGCACGGCGACTTGCGCGTGAAAATGGCCAACGAGGCGTTCTACGGGACGTTCAAGGTCGATCCGACAGCAACCGAGGGCCGCCTGATCTATGACGTGGGCAATGGCCAGTGGAACATTCCCGCGCTACGCACGCTGCTCGCAGACATTCTTCCGCGCAATGGTTTCTTCAACGACTTCGAGGTGACTCACGAATTTCAAGGCATCGGCCCGCGCACGATGCTGCTCAACGGCCGCTGCATCGTCAGCGATACCGGTGCGCCCGGTTTGATCGTCCTCGTCATCGAGGACATCACGGAGCGCAGGCGAGCAGACGACGCGCGGGCCAGCCTCGCGGCCATCGTCGAGTCGTCCGACGACGCCATCATCGGCAAGGACCTCGACAGCATCGTCACCAGCTGGAATCGCGGGGCCGAACGGATCTTCGGTTACACCGCCGACGAAGCGATCGGCCAGCCGATTACGATACTGATTCCCGACGACCGGCCCGATGAAGAGAAAGCCATTCTGACGCGCATCCGCTCCGGAGAGCGCATCGAGCACTACGAAACGGTCCGCCGTCGCAAGGACGGCTCGATGCTGGACATCTCGCTCTCCGTTTCTCCCATCCTCGGTGCGCACGGCAAGATCGTGGGCGCATCGAAGATTGCGCGCGACATCACCGAACGCAAGCAAGCCGAAGAAGCCATGCGCCTGTTCGGCGAGCGTTTCCGCTTGCTGGCCCAGACGGTGCCGCAGAAGATCTTCACCGCCAGGCCGAGCGGCGACGTCGACTATTACAATCCTCAGTGGACCGACTACACCGGCCTCTCGTTCGAGCAGATCAGGGACTGGGGATGGACGCAGTTCATCCATCCCGACGACGTGGCTGAGAACATCCGCGTCTGGAAGCGCGCCATCGCCACCGGCGAGGCCTTTCATTTCGAGCATCGCTTCCGGCGCGCCGACGGCGAGTACCGCTGGCACGTCAGCCGGGCCGTGGCGCTGAAGGACGCCGAAGGCCGGATCGTGATGTGGGTCGGCGCGAACAACGATGTCCACGACGTCAAGGCGGCCGATCAACGCAAGGACGAGTTCCTCGCGCTCCTGGCCCACGAACTGCGCAATCCTCTCGCCCCGCTCGGCAACGCGCTGCACGTTCTTCGGCAGGACGGCGAGCTTCGAGAAGCGGGAAAGCAGGCGATCGACATGATGCAGCGTCAAGTCGCACAGATGGTGCGGCTGGTCGACGACCTGCTCGACGTGAGCCGCATCAGCCAGGGCAAGATCGAATTGCAGCGCGATCGCATCGAACTGGCATCGGCCGTGAATCATGCGGTGGAAGCCGCCCGGCCCCTTTGCACGAAGATGGAACAGGAAATGTCGGTGACGATGCCGCCGCGGCCGGTCTATCTGTACGCCGACCCCACGCGACTGGCGCAGATCATCGGCAACCTGCTCAACAACGCCTGCAAGTATTCCGACCGGGGAGGGCGCATCGGACTGATCGTGGAGACGAACCAGGCGCAGGTCGTACTTCGGGTGCGGGACAGCGGCATCGGTATTGCCGCCGAGCAACTGCCCCGCATCTTCGAGATGTTCAGGCAGGTCGATACCTCGCTCGAGCGTGCACAAGGCGGACTGGGCATCGGCTTGACGCTCGTGAAAAAAATGGTGGAGATGCACGACGGCACGATCGAGGCGCATAGCGGCGGCCTCGCCCAAGGCTCCGAATTCGTGGTGCGCCTGCCGATATCGACCGAAGTGCCGGACGTTGCGCGGGCGCCCGCCGGCCCGTCACCGGCAACGACGGTCAGGCGTCGCGTGTTGGTCGTCGACGACAACATGGATTCGGCAAACAGCATGGCGATGTTGCTGGAATTGAGCGGCCACGAAGTCCACACCGCCAACGACGGCATCGCGGCGGTGGAGGCCGCTGCGCAGTTGCAACCCGATCTGATCCTGCTCGACATCGGCCTGCCCGGGATCAACGGCTTCGAAGCGGCTCGCCGCATACGGCAGCAACAACGCAAGCAGAGGCTGGTGCTGGTCGCGTTGACCGGATGGGGACAGGACGAAGACAGGCGCCGATCGCGAGAGGCGGGATTCGATTTCCATCTGGTCAAGCCCGCCGACATCTCGGTTCTGGAGACGCTGTTGGGATCGCTGCCCTAGCCATGAACGACGAGGTGCGCCTCGCAGTCGATGCCATTCGCTATGCCACGCTGCGCAAGCTGGCGTCGGGCTTTCGCCACGCGCTGATGGGCGATCTGCAGGCCATACAGTTCTCCGCACAACTGGCTGCGCGGCTTCTCAAGACGGGTGCCGATGCGGGCCGCATCGGCGAGAAGGTGGACGCATTGCCCGGCCAATGCGCAGCAGCGCTCGCGACCAGCAATTCGATGATCGCGTGGCTGCGGCCCGAGGAAGGCGCGTCGACAACCATCGCGGAGGGCGTGAAAGAATGTGTCAAGCTTGCCGGCGAAGACTGGACCCTCCGCGAGATCGCGGTCGCCACCGATCTGAAAATCCCCGATGCCCGCGTGCCGAGAGCTGCATTCCAGGAACTGGTGGTCGTCTCGCTTCTTGTGCTGACCGACACGCACAGAGGCCCGATCGATATCGATATCTCGGCGCATGAGCAAGGAGAGTTCGTGGAACTCTTGCTGCGTGCACGAGGCGCCGATCGCGACGCGTCGTTTCCTCCGGAAATCGTTTACCGTCCGTTTGGCGCGAGCGATATCGAGCTGCTCTCCCAATCGCACGGCATTGCGTGTTGGTGTGAAGCAAGCGCGGTGTCGTTGCGCTTCGCGTCGGGATCCGACCCGTCAGATCGGGGGCGCGGCGCGTAGCCAATCGTTCAATGGAACCGCGGCGGCCAGCGTCGTCGCGATGAGCTGCGGCAGGTCGCGCGCGGCCTTCACATCGGCCGGTGCGGTAAGGTCGAGGTCGTTGGTGACCACGAAGCTCTTCAATCGCAACAACTCGCCGATGCGTTCGATGCCGGGCATGTCGGCGTCGAATCCCTTGGGCAATCGCGCGAGCCTGTCGTCCTGGTTGAGGGCGCCGAAGGTCGCAACGAAACGCTTGTTCTTCATCACGCGCGCCAGGCCGCGATGATCGGCGACGACATGCGCACGCAAACGCGCGAGCACGTCGCGCGGCGGCAGATAGCAACCCGCGCCCAGATGCAGGCGCCCGTCCGCATCGATCTGCAGGTAATACATCGGCCCCCAGTGCTTGACGCCGCCGTCGGCAATCGACGCGGAGAAGTGCGTCTTGTACGGGGTCTTGTCGTGCGAGAAACGGATGTCGCGGTAGATGCGGAACAGCGCCTTCTTGGGGTCGACGCCGGCTATGCGCGGATCGCTTTTGGACAACGCGACGAGGACCTCGGCGACCAGCGCGATGAACTCCGCGCGCAGGATGTCGTAGGCGGGCTTGTTCATCACGAACCACGCCTTGTTGTTGTTCTCGCGCAGGCCTTGCAGGTAGGAGATGAGAGCGGGCAGATGCATGTGAGAAAAATTTTGGTGTGAACAGGCCCTAGTCGGCGGGCCCGGCGCCGAGCCGGGGCCGCGCTGCGACCTTCACGGAAAGATCGATCTCCTCCCTTTTTCGCAGCAGCTTCAGGCGCGCGGTGGTGTCGGGCTTCAGATGGGCAATCGCGTCGAGCATCGTCATCGTGTCGGTGATCGCCACATCGTCCACCGCAACCAGGATGTCGCCGGGCTTCACGCCGGCCTGGTCGGCGGGGCCTCCTCGATAGACGCCCGAGATCAGTGCGCCTTTCTTGCGACCGTACGTCCAGGCGTCGCCCGAGCCGGGCGCGATGTCCTGCGGTTCGACACCGATGTAGCCGCGAATCACCTCGCCGTTGGCGATGATGCTTTCGAGCACTTCCTTGGCCGTCGAGACCGGGACCGCGAAGCCTATCCCGAGCGATCCGCCCGAGGCCTTGGTGAAGATCGCCGAGTTGATGCCGATCAGATCGCCGCTCGCGTTGACCAGCGCGCCTCCCGAGTTGCCGGGGTTGATCGCTGCGTCGGTCTGGATGTAGTTCTCGAAGTTGGACAGGTTCAGATGATTGCGACCGAGCGCGCTGATGATGCCCATCGTGACGGTCTGCCCGACATTGAAGGGGTTGCCGATCGCGAGCACGACGTCGCCGACACGTGCATCCTCGATGCGCCCGAAGGTGATCACGGGCAGGTCGTCGAGTTCGACCTTGAGGACCGCGATGTCGGTCTCCGCATCGCTGCCGACGATCTTCGCGGCCGCGCTGCGCCCGTCGGAGAGCGACACTTCGATTTCGTCGCCGCCTTCGATGACGTGGCGATTGGTCAGGATGTAGCCATCCTTGCTGACGATCACGCCCGACGCGAGCGTGCGTTCGGACGTGGTGCCGGGCAAGCGGTCGGATTGGCGTCCCGGTTGGCGTCGATCCGGAACACGATGCTGGCGGGAATCGTCGGCAGGGATATCGCGCGAACGCCGGACTTCGCCGTTGATGTTGATGCTCACCACGGCCGGCATGGCGAGGCGCACGGCTTCACTGTACGAATTCTCGCGATTGCTCTTGAACACCGTCGGTGCGGCGGGATTCGACGCGGGCGCTTCCCGAATCGTGACCATGCCGGCAGAACGTGGCGGAAGCCATTCGGGTCGCAAGGTCTCGACGATGAACAACAAAGCCATCGCGACGGTTGCGGCCTGCGCGAACAACAGCCACAACCGGTGCGCGATTGCGCGAGGGTCGCGTGACGACTGTGTAGGCTCTGAAGGCGTCATACGGCACGGCATACCGAAGGGGAATTCGGCGCTGTCAAAAAAAAGGCGGGCGTTTGCCCGCCTCGATCGATGGTTACGTCTCAGGGGCGCTTGAGCGAATCGCGAATCTCGCGCAGGAGCAGAACGTCTTCAGGGGGTGCCGGAGTCGGCTCCGGTGCCGCGGCGGGCGTGCGGCGTGCGCTGCTGATCAATCTCACCATCCAGAAGATGATGAACGCGAGAATGATGAAGTTGATCAGCACCGTGATGAAGCTGCCATAACCGAACACCGCGACTCCGGCGTCGGCCAGTTCCTTGTACGAGTAGGGAGCGGCGTGCGCGATCTTCGCCTGTTGATCCGGTCTGATGGCGCCGAGCTGAATGAAATAATTCGAGAAGTCGAGGCCACCGAAGATGGCACCGACGACCGGCATGATCAGATCCTTGACGAACGAATCGACGATCTTGCCGAACGCGGCGCCAATGATCACGGCGACCGCGAGATCGACGACGTTCCCCTTGACCGCGAAATCACGAAACTCCTTGACCATGCTCATCGACAACTCCCCTGGGTTGAATGAATGACGGTGCGCGCATTTTATGTCAGTCCATGCGAGCAATGGCGTTCGAAAAGCCGATCGACCCTTGCGCATTTTGATTCGCAGGGCGATTCCGGTAAAATCGCAGACTTTCTAAAATCGTGCCCCGAAACAACGTCACCATGTCCAGTGCAGACAGTTTTACCGCCTCGTCTGGCGCAGAGTTTCCCGGCAGCGCAGTCAGCAATAACTCCCGCAATAATTTCCCTTCCCAGAAATCTCCCGAGGGTCCTATGAGCGACGGCAAGCCCGTTGATACCTTGCGCCGCAACCTGCTGGTTGCGACCTGTGCAGCGGGCGGCGTCGCCGGCGTTGCCGTTCTCACGCCTCTGGTCGGCAGTTTCGAGCCGTCCGAAAGAGCCAAGGCTGCGGGCGCTCCGGTCGAAGTCGATATCGGCGGCATGGCGGTCGGCGAGCTGCGTACCTTCGAATGGCGTGGCAAGCCGGTCTGGGTGATTCGTCGCAGCAAGGAAATGGTCGAGGAGTTGAAGAAGAACGACCCCGAACTGGCCGATCCTCAGTCCAAGCGCAATCAGGACGAGCTGACGCCGATGCCGCAGACACGTAACGAATACCGCTCATTGAAGCCGGAGTATCTGGTCGCGGTAGGCGTGTGCACGCACCTGGGCTGTTCGCCGACCGCGCGCTTCACGCCCGGGCCGCAGGCCAGTCTGCCCGACGATTGGCCCGGCGGCTTCCTGTGTCCGTGCCACGGTTCGACTTTCGATCTCGCGGGCCGCGTGTACAAGAACAAGCCCGCGCCAGACAATCTGCCGGTGCCGCCTTACAAGTTTCTCTCGGACAGCAGGATCGTGATCGGCGAAGAAACCAAGGCGTGAAGTAGGGCCGATCAAAGCGCCGATCGAAATACGGCGAATGGTTGTCGCAACGGTAGTGGCGTGATTGAGGGCGCGGAGAGAACATGGCGAATCAAAGGGCGACGAATCAGAGGACGGCGAATCCAAAGGCCGGCTCTGCAACGCAGGTCGCGGACCTTCCGGCAGCCGAGCGGCTGCTGGGCTGGGTCGATGCGCGCTTCCCGCTGACGGCGACGTGGAAGGCCCATCTGTCGGAGTACTACGCGCCGAAGAACTTCAACTTCTGGTACTTCTTCGGCTCGCTCGCGCTGCTGGTGCTGGTGATCCAGATCGTCACCGGCATCTTCCTCGTGATGCACTACAAGCCCGATGCGTCGCTCAACGATGCGGGCATTCCGGTGGCCTTCGCGAGTGTCGAGTACATCATGCGCGAGGTGCCGTGGGGCTGGCTGATCCGCTACATGCATTCGACCGGCGCCTCGATGTTCTTCATCGTCGTGTATCTCCACATGATGCGCGGCCTGCTCTATGGCTCGTATCGCAAGCCGCGCGAACTGGTGTGGATCTTCGGCACGGCGATCTTTCTCTGCCTGATGGCCGAGGGCTTCTTCGGCTATCTGTTGCCGTGGGGCCAGATGTCGTTCTGGGGCGCGCAGGTGATCGTCAACCTGTTCTCGGCGATCCCCTTCATCGGTCCCGACCTTTCGCTGTGGATACGCGGCGACTACGTGGTGGGCGATGCCACGCTCAATCGCTTCTTTGCCTTCCACGTGATCGCGATTCCTCTGGTGCTGCTCGGCCTCGTCGCCGCGCACATCGTCGCGCTGCACGAGGTGGGTTCGAACAATCCCGACGGCGTCGAGATCAAGAACCACAAGGACGTTAACGGCATTCCGCTCGACGGCATTCCCTTTCATCCTTACTACAGCGTGCACGACGCGATGGGGGTCTCGGTGTTTCTCGCGATCTTCTCGCTGATCGTTTTCTTCGCGCCGGAGATGGGTGGTTACTTCCTCGAGTTCAACAACTTCCTGCCGGCCAATCCGCTGCAGACGCCGCTGCACATCGCGCCGGTGTGGTACTTCACGCCGTTCTACTCGATGCTGCGCGCGACCAACGACGTGTTCACGTGGGTGATGATCGCAGCGATCGTGCTCGCGTTCGGCCTCTGGTTCGTGCGCGCGAAGCCTGCGATGAAGTGGGCCGTGCCGATGGCGATCGTGGCCGCAGTGCTGATGGTGCTGCTGCGCACGCTGGACGCGAAGTTCTGGGGCGTGGTCGCGATGGGTGGCGCGGTCATCCTGCTGTTCTTCCTGCCGTGGCTCGATCGCAGTCCGGTCAAGTCGATTCGATATCGCCCGGGCTGGCACAAGGCGCTCTATGCGATCTTCGTCGTGGCGTTCATCGTGCTCGGCTATCTCGGCACCGAACCGCCATCGGAGACCAAGAACCTGCTTTCACAGATCGGCACGATCTACTACTTCGGCTTCTTCCTCGCGATGCCGCTCTGGACCACGCTCGGCAAGTTCAAGCCGGTGCCGGATCGCGTGACCTTCCACCCCCATTGAGCGCGCCGACCTTTCGTTTCGAGAGCCGCGTAAAGACACCCGCGTAAAGACCACAACATGAAGAAACTGCTCGCCGTCCTCTTCTGGGTTCCGCTCATCGCCTGGGGTGCCGAAGAGGGATACAGGCTCGACCGCGCGCCCGAGTTGACGAAGGATCAGGCCGCCTTGCAGAAGGGCGCCAAGTTGTTCGTCAACTATTGCCTGAACTGCCACAGCGCATCGGCCATGCGCTACAACCGCCTCTCGGACATCGGGCTGTCCGACGACGAGATCAAGAAGAACCTGCTGTTCACAACCGACAAGGTCGGCGACTTGATGCGCGTCTCGATGACGGCCAGGGTCGCGAAGGATTGGTTCGGCGCGACACCTCCCGACCTTTCGGTGATCGTGCGCGCCAAGTCGGGCGAACGGGGCGCCGGCGCCGATTACGTCTACAGCTATCTGCGTACCTACTACAGGGACGATACGCGCCCGACCGGCTGGAACAACCTGGCCTATCCGAATTCCGCGATGCCCAATGTGCTCTGGCAATTGCAGGGCGTGCGCGACGCGGTGTTCGTCGACAAGAAGGATGAGCACGACCACGAAAGGACGGTGCACGAGTTCGAGAAATTCGAACAGCTGACTCCGGGCACGATGACGCCGTTGCAATACGACGAGGCGGTCGGCAACATCACGGCTTTCCTCACGTGGATGTCGGAACCGGCGCAGGAGACGCGCAGGCGCATCGGGGTTTGGGTGCTGCTCTTCCTGGGCATAACATTCGTACTGACCTGGCTCCTGAACGCTGCCTACTGGAAAGACATCAAGTAAAAGATGGAATCGAGGGGCCGGGAAGCAACCACGCTTCCCGGCCCTCGCCTTTTGGGAATGCCAATATGATGGTCCTCTACTCCGGCACCACGTGCCCGTTTTCGCAACGCTGCCGCCTCGTTCTGTTCGAGAAGGGCATGGACTTCGAGATCCGCGACATCGATCTCTTCAACAAGCCCGAAGACATTTCGGTGATGAATCCGTATGGCCAGGTGCCGATCCTGGTCGAGCGCGATCTCGTACTCTACGAGTCGAACATCATCAACGAGTACATCGACGAGCGCTTCCCGCATCCGCAATTGATGCCGGCCGATCCCGTGATGCGCGCCCGCGCACGCCTGTTCCTCTTCAATTTCGAGAAGGAATTGTTCCTGCACGTGGGCACGCTCGAGAACGTCGTGGCCAAAGGCCACGAGAAGGCGCACGAGAAAGCGCGCGCCGGCATTCGGGACCGCCTCACGCAACTCGCGCCCGTGTTCCTGAAGAACAAATTCATGCTGGGCGACGACTTCTCGATGCTCGACGTCGCGATCGCGCCGCTGCTGTGGCGCCTGGGCCATTACGGCATCGAGCTGGGCAAGAACGCAGCGCCGCTGATGAAGTACGCGGAGCGCATCTTCTCGCGTCCGGCCTACATCGAAGCGCTGACGCCGTCCGAGAAGGTGATGCGGCGCTGAGCTGGCGCTAAGCTACGACTTGCGAGGCCATCGTCGCGGCCTCGCGCTCGATCCCCGTCGTGGCCCCGCACTCACTCCTCGCGCTCAGTCCCGCGCTCAGTTCATGTCCGAGCCATCCACCAAGCCCTATCTGATCCGCGCCATTTTCGAATGGTGCACCGATAGTGGCTATACGCCCTTCATCGCGGTTCACGTCGATGCGAACACGCGCGTGCCGCAGGAGTTCGTGAAGAACAACGAGATCGTGCTCAACATCAGCGCGCTCGCGACCAGCAAGCTCGTGATCGGCAACGAGGCGGTCGAGTTTCAGGCG
>JBBQCA010000097.1:0-11682 GCA_038318315.1 Burkholderiales bacterium
GCCCGCCTCTTCGCCTCGCGCGCGCTCTCCCGCGCGTTCGGCGAGTCCTCGCGCGACCTGTTCGGCGCGCGCGCGCGTTTGGTGAGGCCTTCGATCTCGTGCTGCCGCGCCAGCATGCCGGCCTGTTCCGAGTCGGACGCGTAGAACTGCAAGCTGTTGCGGCCGACCAGGTGCCCCGAGCGAAGAATGAACGACGCGCCGGCCGGCAACTCGTGACGGCGGCTCAGCGCCTCGGTCTCGTCGTCGGCCACGTAGAGGTGACCGATCCACTCGTCGAGCAAGGCGCGCAACGAGGGCTCGCGCAATTCGATCAGGCGCACCAGCGGCGTGAGGCTGTTCGCGGAAGTCGCCGCCGCGGACCCGCCGGCGCTTGCCGTCGATGCGCTCGAGCCCGCCGTCGATGGCCCCTCGACATGTTCCGAATAGAACGCAAGCTTGGCGGGAGGAAGGTCGCCGAAGAACGCGCGCGCGCGCTCGAGCTGACCGATCTCGAGAGCGCCGATGCGTTCGCGCAAGGCCGCCTCGACCGCGGTTTCCCAGCCGGCCTCCACGTGCAGGCGCTGCCACAGTTTCGGCAAGCGGCCGAGCTCGTGACGATCGAGCCACGGCTGCAGCTTGCCGTTGGCCTGGACTTTCTGCTGCAAGTCCTTCTGGGCGGCCAGGCGCGCGTCGATCTGCGCACTCTCGCGGCTCTCGCGCGTGAGCGCCTGGTGTGCGGCCGTACGCGCGGCCTGCGACGCCGTCAGCGACAGTTCGGCCGCGGCCAGTTCCGATTTCTGCGACGCGAGTCGCGCCGCGGCGGCGTCGACTCCGCTGATGGCCGCGGACAGACGTTCTGGATCGGGCGCGTCGAGTCGTTGCTTTTCTTCCGTAAGACGGGTCTTGCGATTGGCGATCGATTCGAGGTGCCGGTCGGCATTGCGCTGATGCGTCGATTCGATCTCGAGGTCCTTCTGCGCGCCGACCACCTGCACGCGCAGACCGTCGACGGCAACACCCCATGCACGGTCGGCGGCTTCGGCTTCCGGAAGTTGATCGGCATCGGTCGCGAGGGCCGCCTCCGCCGAGGCTATCGCCGCGCTGGCGGCTTCGTGTCCCTGCCTGGCCTCGACGATCGCCGCATCCAGCCGCGCACCCTGCTCGGTCCAGTGGGCGCGTTGCGCGTCGAGCTGGGCGTGTTGCGCCTGAAGGCGATTGCGCGATTCGACCACGACGCGGATCTCGGCTTCGATGGCGGAAACCGCCGAGGCGGCTTCGTAGTATTCGCCCTGACGTGCGTGCACCGCGTTGCTCGCGTCCTGATGCGTGGCCCGCACTCTTTCGAGTTCGGCTTCGACGCGGCGCAGATCCGCGACGCGCGCATCGAGCGCGAGCTGGGCCTCGTCGCCCTCGCGCTCGTGCTTGGCCGCCAGCGTGTCGGCTTCGTTCGCGCGCAACATCCACAGCAGCTTCTGCTTGGTATCGACCTCCTCCTGCAGATCACGATATTGCTGCGCGACGACGGCCTGCCGTGCGAGCCGATCGAGATTGGCGTTCAGTTCGCGCAGGATGTCTTCGACGCGAATGAGGTTCTCGCGCGTGTCGGCGAGGCGGTTCTCGGTTTCGCGGCGGCGTTCCTTGTACTTCGAGACACCCGCGGCTTCCTCGAGGAAGACGCGCAGCTCGTCGGGGCGCGCCTCGATGATGCGCGTGATCATGCCCTGCCCGATGATCGCGTAGGCGCGCGGTCCGAGCCCGGTGCCCAGAAAGATGTCCTGGATGTCGCGGCGGCGAACCACCTGGTTGTTGATCAGGTAGGTCGAGGTGCCGTCACGCGTGAGCACGCGCTTGACGGCGATGTCGGCGTATTGACCCCACGGGCCGCCCACCTGCTTGCCGCTCGCATCCGGTGTGTTGTCGAAGATCAGTTCGACGCTGGCGCGACCCGCCGGCTTGCGCTGCCCCGAGCCGTTGAAGATCACGTCCTGCATCGACTCGCCCCGAAGTTCGCTCGCCTTGGATTCGCCCAGCACCCAGCGCGCGGCGTCGATGATGTTGGACTTGCCGCAGCCGTTGGGCCCGACCACGCCCACCAGTTGCCCGGGCAGCGAAAAGTGCGTCGGGTCGACGAAGGACTTGAAACCGGAAAGCTTGATCTGGGTGAGGCGCACGGAAGAATACGAGACGGCTGCTCAGGAAACGGACGGGATTGACGAAAGAGACTGGACCGACGAAATCCGACCGATAGAAATCGCGGCCGAATCCGGCGGCAAATCGCAAAACAAAAAACGACGCAAAGCGTCGCTTCGGGGTGGTTCGCGATGGCTTCGTATAATAGCAGCCTGATCGATGCTTCCCGCCCGGTCACGAACCCTCAAAGAGCATGGCAGCAGCATCCCGAAGCACGACCTCGCACCCCTTGAAGAAAGACCTTGCGGTCGGCGAGCGCAAGCCCCGATCGGACAGCACATCGGGCCGCGCCTCGCCTTCGAAGAGACTCGATGTCTTTCCCAATCCCAACCCCGAACGCGACTACCTGATCCACATGCAGGTGCCCGAGTTCACGTGCCTCTGCCCGCTGACGGGGCAACCCGACTTCGCGATCTTCACGATCGACTACATCCCCGATCGCCTGTGCGTCGAGTTGAGGAGCCTCAAGCTCTACGCGTGGAGTTACCGCGACGAAGGCGCGTTCCATGAAGCCGTCACCAATCACGTCCTCGAAGATCTCGCATCGGCGACCCGGCCGCGCTACATGCGCGTGACGGCGCGCTGGGGCGTGCGTGGCGGCATCTTCACCAATATCGTCGTCGAACACAGGAAGCGCGGGTGGAAACCCTTGCCGCCGGTTTCCCTGGTCGCGTTCGAGAGCGAAGCTTCGACGCGCTGAGCGTTCGCGCGGCGACCCCGGCTTCCAATCCCTCCACCTTCGATTCGTTCATGAACCATTCCGACCTGCAGGCCATCATCGATCGCGCATGGGATGCGCGCGCCACGCTCTCGCCTGCCAACGCGCCCGCGGAAATACGCGACGCGGTCGAGGGGGTGATCGCGGAACTGAATGCGGGCCATCTGCGCGTCGCCGAGAAGGCGAGCGGGACGTGGACCGTGCATCAATGGATCAAGAAGGCGGTCCTGCTGTCGTTTCGCCTGAACGACAACGCGCTGATGCGTGCGGGCGAACTCGGCTTCTTCGACAAGGTGAAGACCAAGTTCTCGCACCTGTCGGAAGACGAGATGCGTGCGACCGGCGTGCGGGTGGTGCCGCCGGCCGTCGCGCGGCGCGGCAGCTTCATCGGGAAGAACGTGGTGCTGATGCCGTCCTACGTCAACATCGGCGCCTATGTCGATGAAGGAACGATGGTCGATACCTGGGCGACCGTCGGTTCGTGTGCCCAGATCGGTCGCAACGTCCACCTGTCGGGCGGAGTCGGCATCGGCGGCGTTCTCGAACCGCTGCAGGCGAACCCCACCATCATCGAGGACAACTGCTTCATCGGCGCGCGCGCCGAGGTGGTCGAAGGCGTGATCGTCGAGGAGAACTCGGTGCTGTCGATGGGTGTCTACATCTCGCAATCGACCAAGATCTACGACCGAAGCACCGGAACGATCAGCTACGGCCGCGTGCCTTCGGGATCGGTGGTTGTCCCCGGTTCGCTTCCTTCCGCCGACGGAAAATACGGCTTATATTGCGCAGTGATCGTCAAGCAGGTGACGGCCGAAACCCGCGCGAAAACCAGCATCAACGAACTGCTGCGCGGCGATTGAGCGCACGATAGAACGTACTGCGCCGCGCGACGCGTGGCGCGGCAACCCCCTCCCGATAAGCGAAGGATCCGTCATGGCGATGGAGCGTCTGTTCAAATTGATGGCCGAAAAGAAGGCCTCGGATCTCTTCATCGCGGTGGGCTCGGCGGTGCACATGAAGGTCAATGGAACCTCGGTGCCGATCAACCAGCAGTTGATGGACAACGCGATGATCAAGAGCCTGTTGTCCGAGATCATCAAGCCCGACGAGTTCGACGAACTGCTCGCCACGCACGAGCTCAACAAGGGTTTCGGCGTGCAAGGCGTAGGGCGTTTTCGGCTTTCCGCATTTCAGCAGCGCGGCTCGATCTCGGCGGTGATCCGCTACATCGCAAGCGACATCCCCGCGCTCGACACCTTGAACCTGCCGCCGATCGTGGGCGACATCATCATGGAGAAGCGTGGCCTGGTGCTGATCGTCGGGGCGACCGGCTCGGGCAAGTCGACCACGATCGCGTCGATGCTCGACATGCGCAACTCCAAGCGCACCGGCCACATCCTCACGCTCGAAGATCCGATCGAATACGTGTTTCGCAACAAGAAGTCGATCGTCAATCAACGCGAAATCGGCAGCGATGCGATCAGCCTCGAGATCGCGCTGCGCAACGCGCTGCGCCAGGCGCCCGACTGCATCCTGATCGGCGAGATTCGCGACAAGGAGACGATGACGGCTGCGATCGCCTATGCGCAGTCTGGACATCTGTGCCTGGCGACGCTGCATGCGAACAACAGCTATCACGCACTCAATCGCATCGTGAGTTTCTATCCTCTCGAGAATCGCGCGACGCTGCTGTCCGATCTCTCGGCCGCCTTGAAAAGCATCGTCTCGCAACGCCTGATCCGCGCGCGCAGCGGCGGTCGCGTGCCGGCCGTCGAAGTGCTGCTGAACACGCGCCACGTCGCGGAGTTGATCGAGAAGGGCGAAATCAACGGCATCAAGGAGGCGATGGAGAAAAGCCTGTCGCCCGGGTCGCAGACTTTCGAGCAGGCGCTCTACCGGATGATTCGCGAGGAACGTATCTCGGAAGAGGAAGCGCTCTCGCACGCCGATTCGCCCACCAACCTGCTGTGGCTGATCAACAATGCGCCGCCGGTGCTGCCGGTCGAGCATCTCGAGCAATCGAGGGCGCTGGACACGACCTCGTCGTTCAAGGAATTCACGCTCAATGCCTGATCGATGTCCGAGGTTCCGTTGCCCGTCGGCTCACGACGCATTGCCTCGAGTACTCACTCACGCATCGACTCACGCAGCGACTCCATGAAGGAGCCGACCCGCGTACTCGCCGAGCAACTGATCGCGCGGCGTTCCGCGACACCCGACGACGCGGGCTGCCAGGCGCTGATCGCGTCGCGTCTGGCGCCGCTCGGTTTCGTGTGCGAGACCATCGCGTCCAATGACGTGACCAATCTATGGGCGCGACGCGGCATCGAGCGTCCGCTGTTCGTGTTCGCGGGACATACCGATGTCGTGCCGACTGGTCCGCTCGAACAATGGAGTTCCGATCCGTTCGTGCCTGACGAACGCGACGGATACCTGTACGGTCGCGGCGCGGCCGACATGAAGACGTCGATCGCCGCCTTCGTGGTGGCCGTCGAAGAGTTCGTCGTTTCGCATCCCGCGCATCGCGGATCGATCGCGTTGCTGATCACGTCCGACGAGGAAGGTCCGGCGACCGATGGAACGGTGCGCGTCTGCGAGCGCCTGAGCGCACGCGGCGAGGTGCTCGACTACTGCATCGTGGGCGAACCGACGTCGCAGGATGCGCTGGGCGACATCATCAAGAATGGCAGGCGCGGTTCGCTCTCGGGCCGATTGACCGTCAAGGGCATTCAAGGCCATATCGCGTATCCGCATCTGGCGCGCAATCCGATTCACGAAATCGCCGACGTGCTCGCGGCGCTCGTTGCCATCGAATGGGACCGCGGTAACGATGCCTTTCCGCCCACCACGTTCCAGGTGTCGAACGTCCATGCGGGTACGGGCGCGACCAATGTCATTCCCGGGACCGCAGTGGCCGACTTCAATTTTCGCTTCTCGACCGACAGCACGGCAGAGACCTTGAAGGCGCGCGTGCATCAGGTGCTCGATGCAAAAGGCCTGGCTTACGATCTCGCGTGGATCGTCGGCGGCCTGCCGTTTCTCACGCGCGCGGGAACGCTGTCGCAAGCGGTCACGGCGGCGATCCGGCGCGAGACCGGCGTCGATGCGACGCTCTCGACTACGGGCGGTACGTCCGACGGACGCTTCATCTCGAAGATTTGCGCGCAGACGATCGAGTTCGGGCCGGTCAACGCAAGCATTCACAAGATCGACGAATGCGTCGCGGTCGCCGCCATCGCGCCACTCAAGAACGTCTATCGCGAGACGCTGGTCGCGTTGCTGGCTTCGTCCGTATCGTCGTCCGCGTCGTCGTCCGCGTCGTCGTCCACGTCATCCTCATGACCAAACGCAAACATGCCGACGAGCCATCGTCGATGCCCGAGCTCTCGACGCATTTCGCGACGATACGCGACCTGCTGCGATACGCGGTCAGCCGCTTCAACGAAGCCGGACTCTTCTTCGGCCACGGCAGCGCGAACGCCTGGGATGAAGCGGTGCACCTCGTGCTGCATCGTCTCCATCTGCCGCTCGACAGGCTCGATCCCTTTCTCGATGCGCGCCTGACCCCGAAGGAAAAGCGCGCGGTGCTCGCCGTGATCGCGCGTCGTGTCGAGGAGCGCGTGCCGGCGGCCTACCTCACCGGCGAAGCATGGTTGGGCGACTATCGCTTCGCGGTCGATCCGCGCGTGATCGTCCCGCGTTCGTACATCGCCGAGTTGTTGTTCGAGCACCTTGCGCCGTGGATCGCGACGCCCGAGCAGGTGGGCAGCGTGCTCGATCTGTGCACGGGCTCGGCTTGCCTTGCGATCATTGCGGCCGACGCGTTTCCGAACGCGCACGTCGATGCCGTCGATCTGT
Source organism: Burkholderiales bacterium (assembly GCA_038318315.1). Taxonomy (GTDB): domain Bacteria; phylum Pseudomonadota; class Gammaproteobacteria; order Burkholderiales; family Burkholderiaceae_D; genus CAHJXF01. The sequence continues at coordinate 6,746 of JBBQCA010000097.1, forward strand.
CGCAAGATGCGCTGGCCGTGGCGCGCATCAACGTGGACGGCTACGGGCTCGGCGAGCGCATCGCATTGATCGAGTCCGATCTCTTCGATGGCCTGGACGGACGTCGCTACGATCTGATCTTCTCCAACCCGCCCTACGTCAACGACCGGTCGATGGCGCTGCTGCCCGACGAGTATCGGCGCGAACCTCGCATGGCGCTTGCCGGCGGCCCCGACGGACTCGACCTCGTACGACGCATTCTCGAGGCCGCGCCGCGCATGCTGACCACCGATGGCTTGCTGGTGGTCGAAGTCGGTCACGAACGCGCGCATGTCGAAGCGGCCTTCCCGCGCCTGCCGCTGACGTGGCTGTCGACTTCCGGCGGCGACGACGCCGTGTTCGCGGTGAGGGCAACCGATCTCGCGACCCGGGCCGCGGTGAAGAAGATGCGGAAGACACAGAAGAAGCGCTCGCAATGATCCGCTGGTCCAACCTGAGCCTTCGCCGCGGCGCGAAGCTGCTGCTCGAAGACATCTCGGCCGTGATCCATCCCGGCGAGAAGGTTGGCCTGGTGGGCGCGAACGGCAGCGGCAAATCCAGTCTCTTCGCGCTGCTGCGCGGCGAGCTGCATGCTGATCAGGGCGACTTCACGATGCCCGCGAGCTGGCGCATCGCGCACGTTGCGCAGGAGACCGCCGCGAGCCAGAGCAGCGCGCTCGACTTCACGATCGATGGCGACCGTCATCTGCGCGAACTGGAAGCGCAAATCGAAGCGAAGACCCATGGCACGTCCGCAGACCACGGGCTCGCCGAACTGCACATGGCCTATGGCGACGCGGGCGGCTATACCGCGCCGTCACGCGCCGAGTCTCTGTTGCTCGGCCTTGGCTTCACGCTCGAGCAGACGCAGCGACCGGTCGTGACGTTCTCGGGCGGATGGCGCATGCGCCTGCAGCTCGCGCAGGCCCTGATGTCGCCGTCCGACCTGCTCTTGCTCGACGAGCCCACCAACCACCTCGACCTCGATGCGATCGTGTGGCTCGAGCAATGGCTGAAGCGCTATCCCGGCACCTTGATCATCGTCTCGCACGATCGCGAATTCCTCGACGCGGTCTGCAACGTGACACTCGCGCTCGAGCAGAAGAAGCTCACGCGCTGGACCGGCAACTACACCGCGTACGAGCTGCAGCGCGCGGAACGGCTGCGCCTGACGCAGTCGGCCTACTCGAAGCAGCAACGCGAGATCACGCATCTGCAGTACTTCGTCGACCGCTTTCGCGCCAAGGCCACCAAGGCCAAGCAGGCGCAGAGCCGCGTCAAGGCGATGGAGCGCATGACCTTGATCGCGCCCGTCATCAACGCGTCGCCGTTCACGTTCAAGTTTCGTGCGCCGCTCGCATCGCCCGACCCCATGCTGGTGCTCGAGGATGTGGACTGCGGATATCACGTCGATGCGGGGGTAAGCAGGATCGTGCGCGATGTCAGCCTCAGGTTGTCCGTGGGCGAACGCATCGGCCTGCTCGGCGCCAATGGCCAGGGCAAATCGACGCTGATCAAGACCATCGCCGGCACGCTCGAGCGCCTGAGCGGCACGATGACGAAAGGCAAGGGGCTTGCGATCGGTTACTTCGCCCAGCATCAGATCGACATGCTCGCGCTCGATTCTTCGCCGCTCGAACAACTGCAACGCATCGCCGCGCGGACCGGCGCCGCGCCGCGCGAACAGGAGCTGCGCGATTATCTGGGCAGTTTCGATTTTCGCGGCGAGATGGCGACCGCCGCGGTGGCGCCGTTCTCCGGCGGCGAGAAAGCGCGTCTCGCGCTCGCGCTGATCATCTGGACCAAGCCCAACCTGCTGCTGCTCGACGAGCCCACCAACCACCTCGACCTGGAGACGCGCGAAGCGTTGACGCTCGCACTCGCGCAATTCGAAGGCACGTTGATCCTGGTGTCGCACGATCGATCGCTGCTGCGTGCGACCACCGACCGTTTCCTGCTCGTCGCCGATGGACGGTGCAGCGAATTCGATGGCGACCTCGACGACTATCGCGCGTGGTCGTTGAAAAAATCATCGGGCGTCGAGGTAACGGCGAAGCCCGAGCCCGCCAGCGGCGACAAGCGGGGCGACAGACGCAGTGCTGAAAGCAGCGAAGCGGTTTCCGTGCCGTCGACCGCCAACACGCGCGAACAGCGCCGCCTCGATGCCACCGCGCGCGATGCGGCCACCAGGCAGAAGAAGCCGATCGAGCAGCGCATCCGCCGTATCGAAGCGCGGCTCGCCGAAGCCGAAGAGAAGAAGAACACGATCGAAACGGCGCTTTCGCTAGCCGATGCGTACGCGGACGAGCATCGCGAGCGACTCAAGCAACAGTTGATCGAGCAGGCTTACGTGACGCGCGAGATCGAACAGCTCGAAGCCGATTGGCTCGAGCAACACGCCCTGCTGGAACAAGCCGCCTGAAACTCAGCCGGGCGACCGCCGAGCGCGGGTATTACTTCTTCGATGAGGTATTGATCACCGCGATCAGCACGCTGCACGGTGAGATCTCGACCAGCGACTTGCTGACCGAGCCGCGCCACCAGCGTTCGGCCCAGCCCTCGGCGCGGCGGTGTCCCATCACGATCAGGTCGGCGCCCCACTCCTTGGCGACGCGCGCGATCTCGTCGACCGGCTCGCCGAAGGACAGCTGTCCCTGGCACGTAAAGCCGCCCGCCTCGAGCTGTCGTATGCCGTCGTCGAGTACGTCGCGAAAGCGTTCCTTCTCCGCGTCGAGGGTGTCGGTGGGGATGAAGCCTTCACCCACATAGACCGGCGGCATCGAGGGGGTGACCGCGAGCAGCTTGATGTCGGCCTTCATCAGGTTGGCCACGTCGCCGCATTCCAGCAACGCGCGTCGGCCCGATTCGGAACCGTCGTAGGCCAGAAGAATCCGTTTGTACATGCAGGCACCTCCCAGGGTTCTGTTCGTCTTCGGCAGTTCGGGACGCATCCCATCGGAATCGATGTCGCCAGCGAACCGCATGCGAACCGCATGTAACCGACATGCGCGGCCATGCTTGCGCAATGGGTGGGGGCTTGTCAATGCGGCAAACCCGCATTGATCAAGCACGTGGCGCGCGCCCGGTCTCGCGTGCGCGCCTTCCGGGCGGCTCGCGCGTGTCTCAGCGACGCGTTACGACCCCGTGGGCTTTGCCGGCGCGGTGCTGGTTCTCTCGATCATCGCCGCATAGGGCGCATTGACCTTGACCTTGGTGCGATTGCGCAGGTCGGCGAGATAGCCGTCGAACTCGATCGCGCCGAGCTGCTTGGCGATGCTCTGCGCGAGCGCGACACGACGATTCGGGTCCTGGCTCGACGCGCTCGATACGCCCGAGATCTGGTAGAGCGCGTAATCGCCCGAGGGCATCGGGAGCCCGGCGTAGGCCGGCAAGCGAGACGCATCGGCCTTGAAGATCTCGGCCACCGCTTCCGGAGCGAGATCGGAACGTTCTAGGCGCGACACCGTCTTGGCGGAGCCGAAGGATGCGCCGATGCCGGCGCCCTTCGCGTCGCCGCCGCTGCGCAGCTGTGCGAGCTTCGCCTTGCCCGCTTCGTCGACCAGCTTCTTCGCCTGCTCGTCGATCAGCTTGGTCTTGATCGCCTCGGCCACTTCCGCAATCGACTTCTTCGTTGCCGGCTTGTAATCGGCCACGCGCGCGGACACCAGCGTACCGGGGCTGATCTCGACCGCCTCGGTGTTGTGGCGATTCTTGAGCGAGTCCGCCGAGAACAGCGAGGCGAGAAGCTTGGGGTTCGAGAGCGGCTTCGTATTGTCCGCATTGGCCGCACCGGTGCGCGAGACGTTCTCCGCCGTCGTCACGGTCAGGTCGAATTTCTTCGCGGTGGGGGCAAGCGAATCGCCCTGCTCATAGACGCCGTTGGCAAAGGCCTCGGCCGCATCCGTGAATTTCTTTTGCGCAAGTTGCTTCCTGATCTCGGCCTCGATCTCGCCCTTGACGGACTCGAAAACCTTGACCTGCGCGGGCTTGATACCGGTCAGCTCGATGATGTGGTAGCCGAAGTCGGACTGCACGAGGCCGCTGATTTCCTTGTCCTTGAGAGAGAACAGCGCAGCTTCGAACGGAGGCACCGTCGCACCGCGGCCGAGGTAATCGAGATCGCCTCCGTTGGCGGCCGAGCCCGGGTCTTCCGAATATTGCTTGGCGAGCGTCGCGAACTCCGACGGATTGGCGCGCACTTTTGCGAGCACGTCTTCGGCCTTCGCCTTGGCTTTGGTTTTATCAGCCTCGCTTGCGTCCTTCGCGACCGCGATCAGGATGTGGCTCGCGCGTCGCTCCTCGGGAACTTCGTAGCGCTTCTTGTTCTGCTCGTAGAAGCCGCGTGCATCCTGTTCCGACACGTTGACCTGCTTGGCCAGTGCATCGGCGCTCAGCACGATGTATTCGGCCTTGACGGTCTCGGGCGTCATGTAGTCGCTCGGATGCGCGTCGTATTCCTTCTGCACCGCATCGGCAGCAAGCTTCACGCGCGGCGCGAAGTCCGCGACCTTGAGGATCATCTGCGAGACGTCACGGCGTTGCGCGACCAGCCCTGCGAATCGATCGATCACCTTCTGCGGCACGATCACCGACTCCTCTATCGCGGCGCTGAGCTGTTGCAGCGCGAGGTCCTGGCGCAAGCGAGTCTCGAACACGGCCGGCGTCATGCCCCGCTGGGCGAGCAGCGCCTGGTAGCGCTCCGAACTGAATCGACCGTTGTCCTGCAGCGCCGGGATCCCCATGATGGTTTCCTGCAGCTTGCGATCCGAAGTGCCCAGCGACTGCTTCTGCGCCTGCTGGAAAAGCACCTGTTGCGCGATCAGGCCGTTCAGGGTCTGCGCCCGCGACTCGGGTGTATCGAACAGCGCCGTATCGACACTGGGGCCGTAATTCTGGCGCATGCGTGCGAGCTGGTCGCG
>JBBQCA010000098.1:0-11587 GCA_038318315.1 Burkholderiales bacterium
GTCTAACCGGTATTAAGCGGCTAGAGCGAAACGCTCGTCGTTGGCGTTTACTTGGTTTCCAGCTGGATTTACGAGCTTCACTGGTGCTCGGCATGCCCTGCACTGCTTCCTGACCCACGTCGAAACCTGGTCGGCCCCGGAGATCGTATTGTACGCGGCTGTTCGCGGTTTGAAAAAATTCAGCGAGATATCCGAAACAGCCGCTTTCTTGCATCGGGCCAAAAAAAAGACAGGGCGCACCCTGTCTCTTTCATCAGCGTGAAGCCGCTTACTTGGTGACCGATGCTTTGACGTCGGCTTTGCCTTCGGCCTTGACGGCGAGCGTCTCGGCCTTGGCTGCGGCCTTGTCGGCGTTCGCTTCGACCTTGACCTTGTCGGTCTTGGCGTCGGCCTTGATGATCTTCTTGTCGGCCTTCATGTCAGCCTTGGCGACGGCCTTGTCGGCCTTCGCATCAGCTTCGACCTTGTCTTCAGCGTCGGCCTTGGCAGCCTTGTGACGCGCCTTGTGCTTGGCCTTGGTGGCATCTGCAACGGCGTCCGCTTTCTTTTCTTCCGCTGCGGCGGTCTTCTTCTGGACCTTGGCGTCGGCCTTTACGTCGGTCTTCGCCTCGGAAGCATCGGCCTTGATCGCGGCCTTGTCGGCCTTCGCTTCGGCCTTGACCACGGCAGGGGTGGAGACGGCGGTCGGCGCGGCGGCCTGGGCAAACGCAGTAGAGGCGAACAACGTGGAAATCAGTGTGACGAGGAGCTTGTTCAAGGAGGGCTTTCAGAGTTGAGTCGGGAGACCAGCCGGTTATTGCCGGAGTGAGTGATCAACGCTGCGCGAGCACATGCGTTGACCGCGCCCGGTCGCGGGGCATACTGCGTCGCGTGCGAAATCTGGCAATGTGCGGCGATTACGCTTCGCCTGTCGTCCGCCGATGCGGCTGCCGCGTTGATGCGCGACCATCAGGCCACGGACGGCCTCGCACTCGATGTGACTGGAGAGGACATGAAGCCTGGAATTCGGAAGTCTGGAATTCGCTCGACGCTCGCTTTGTTCGGGGCCGCCATCGGCGTGCTGGCGATCGCACCGCCCTCGATGGCGCAGGCCACCATCAAGATCGGAGAGATCAACAGCTACAAGGCGCAGCCCGCGTTTCTCGAGCCCTATAAGCGCGGTTGGGAGATGGCGCAGGACGAAGTCAACAACGCGGGTGGCGTGCTGGGCAGGAAGCTCGAAGTCATCTCGCGCGACGACAACGGCAATCCGGGCGACACCGTGCGCGTGGCCGAAGAACTGGTCGCGCGCGAAGGCGTGAGCCTTCTGTTTGGCGGTTTCCTTTCGAACACCGGGCTCGCGCTGACCGACTATGCCAAACAGCGCCGCATCGTCTTTCTCGCCGCCGAGCCTCTGACCGACAAGATCGTCTGGCAGAACGGCAACAGGTACACCTTCCGCCTGCGTCCCTCGACCTATATGCAGGTGGCGATGCTCGTGCCCGAGGCGGCGCGCATGAAGAAGAAGCGCTGGGCGCTGGTCTATCCCAATTACGAGTACGGCCAGTCGGCGGCCGCGACTTTCAAGGCGATGCTCAAGGCCGCGCAGCCCGACGTCGAGTTCGTCGTCGAGCAGGCCACCACGCTCGGCAAGATCGATGCGGGCTCGACCGTTCAGGCCTTGGCCGATGCGAAACCCGATGCGATCTTCAACGCGCTGTTCGCGACCGACCTCGGGCGCTTCGTGCGCGAGGGCAATACGCGCGGACTGTTCGAAGGCCGCGAGGTCGTCTCGCTCTTGACCGGCGAGCCCGAATATCTCGACCCGCTCGGCGAGGAGGCGCCGGTCAACTGGCTCGTGACCGGCTACCCCTGGTACGCGATCGACACCAGGGACAACACGCGATTCGTCGAGGCCTATCGCAAACGCTACAACGAACCGCCGCGCCTGGGCTCGGTGGTGGGCTACGCGGCCATGCATTCGGTCGCCGCCGCGATCAGGAAGGCGGGCTCGCTCGATACCGACAAGCTCGCTGCGGCATTCAGCGGCCTCAAGGTCGCGACGCCGTTCGGACCGATCACCTACCGCGCGCAGGATCATCAATCGACCATGGGTGCGTATGTGGGACGTACCGGGGTCAAGGACAGCAAAGGTGTGATGACCTCGTTCGTGTACGTCGACGGCGCGTCGGTACAACCGTCGGATGCGGAAGTGAAGAAGCTGCGGCCTGCGGAGTGAAGTGCTTGCGTGATCGACCCTGGCGTCGTCGTGTGACCAGGTTCGACCGACGCTGAAATGACTGCATCCGGCCTCGTCGTCCAACTGCTCAACGGTCTCGCCGAGGGCTCGACGATGTTCCTCGTCGCGGCGGGGCTGTCGCTGATCTTCGGCGTGACGCGCGTCGTCACCTTCGCGCACGGCTCGTTCTTCATGGCGGGCCTGTATCTCGCCTACACGTTGACGCGGGTCTACAGCGGGCCCCTCGGTTACTGGTTCGCCATGGTGCTGGCGGCGCTGACGGTCGCTGCGATCGGTGCCGTGGTCGAAGTGGTGATCCTGCGACGCGTCTATCGATCGCCCGAACTGTTTCAATTGCTCGCGACCTTCGCGCTCGTCCTCGTGATCCAGGACGCGGTGCTGTTCGCGTGGGGACCGGAGGATCTCTTCGCGGCGCGCGTGCCGGGGCTGGCCGAATCGATCGCCGTTCTCGGCCGACGCTTCCCCACGTACGACCTGGTGTTGATCGCGATCGGCCCGGTCGTGCTCGGCGGCCTGTGGCTCGCGTTGAAGCGCACGCGATGGGGCCTCCTGATCCGCGCGGCCACGCAGGACCGCGTGATGGCCGGAGCGCTCGGCGTCAATCAGCGCGTGCTGTTCACCGGCGTGTTCGCGCTCGGCTGTTTCCTCGCGGGTTTGGGCGGTGCGCTACAGGCGCCGCGCATGCCCGCGCACCTGTCGCTCGATCTCGAGACCATCGGCAATGCCTTCGTGGTGGTGGTGGTCGGCGGCATGGGTTCGATTCCCGGCGCGTTCGTCGCGGCGATGCTGATCGCGGAGATCAAGGCGCTGTGCATCGCCGTGGGCCAGTTCTCGATCGGCGACGTGGTCGTGCCGTTGTCGCGGCTCACGCTGGTGATCGAGTTCGTCGTGATGGCGATCGTGCTGACGGTGCGCCCCTGGGGACTGTTCGGCAAGCCGCAGCCCGATGCGCGACGCGTGGGCACGATGCAAGGTCCGCTGCGCGCTCCGGGTTCGCACGCGCGCATCGCGATCGCGACGGGGTTGTTGCTGCTCGCAGCGTTGCCACTCGCATCGAACGCCTTTCCCTATGCGCTCGTGATCGGCATCGAAATGCTGATCGCCGTGCTGTTCGCGGTCAGCCTGCATTTCCTGATGGGGCCGGGCGGCATGCACAGCTTCGGTCATGCCGCGTACTTCGGTCTGGGCGCCTACGGCGCGGCGTTGCTGGCCACGCGCGCCGGGCTGCCGATGGAAATCGCATTGGTGCTCGCGCCCTTCATCGCGTTGCTCGGCGCCATCGTCTTCGGCTGGTTCTCGGTGCGGCTGTCGGGCATCTATCTGGCGATGCTCACGCTCGCGTTCGCGCAGATCGTGTGGGCGATCCTCTATCAATGGGATGATGTCACCGGCGGCAGCAACGGACTGGTCGGGGTGTGGCCGTCGTCGCGCTTGTCTTCGCCGAGCGCGTACTACCTGCTGGTGCTGATCGCGTGCGCGAGCGCCGTCATCGCGCTGTGGCGGATGCTGTTCGCGCCCTTCGGCACCGCGCTGCGCGCGACGCGCGATTCACCGCTGCGTGCCGAAGCGATCGGCATCGCCGTCAAGCGCACGCAGTGGATCGCGTTCGCGATCGCGGGCGCATTCTGCGGACTTGCGGGTGCCTTGTTCGCATTCTCGAAGGGCAGCATCTCTCCCGAAGCCGCGAGCATAGGGCGCTCGATCGACGGACTCGTGATGGTGCTCTTGGGGGGCATCGAAACCCTGATGGGTCCGGTGGTCGGTGCGGCGCTCTTCACGTGGTTGCAGGACACGCTTGCGCGCGACACGCCGTACTGGAAGGCGTTGCTCGGCGCGACGATGCTCGCGCTGGTGCTGCTGTTTCCCGCGGGCATCGTCGGGTCCATGCGCGCGTGGTGGGATCGCCTTTACGCGCGAGCCGCGCGATGAGCCTGCTGCGCGTCACGCACATTGCCAAGGCCTTCGACGGTTTTCGCGCGCTCGACGATGTGTCGTTCGAAGTCGATGCGGGCGAGATGGTTGCCTTGATCGGGCCCAACGGCGCGGGCAAGTCCACCTGCTTCAATGTCTTGAACGGACAGTTGAGGCCCGACGCGGGAAGCATCGTGTTCGATGGCGGAGAGATCTCGGGGCAAGCGCCGCGCGCCATCTGGCGCAAGGGCGTCGCGCGCACCTTCCAGATCGCGGCGAGCTTCGCGGCGTTGTCGGCAATCGAGAACGTGCAGCTCGCGCTCGCGTCGCGCGAGCGCGAATTGCGGCGCTGGTGGATGCCGATCGCGTCGATGCATCGCGAGGAGGCGCTGGCGCTGCTCGAGCGCGTCGGCATGGCGGCCATGGCGGAACAGACCTGCGGCGAACTTGCCTACGGCGACGTGAAGCGCGTCGAACTCGCGCTCGCATTGGCGAGTCGACCGCGCCTGTTGCTGATGGACGAACCCACCGCGGGCATGTCGTCGGCGGAGCGCACCTCGTTGATGGTGCTCGTCAAGCAACTCGTGGCCGAGCAACGCGTCGCGGCGCTCTTCACCGAGCACAGCATGGACGCGGTGTTCGGCTTTGCGGATCGCGTGATCGTGATGGCGCGCGGAAAGGTCATCGCGACAGGCGCACCGGATGCGATACGTCGCGATGCGAAAGTCGGCGAGGTCTATTTCGGCGTGGGCTCGTTGATGGAAGAAATGCGGGATGAAATGCGCGACGAGGCGCCGCGATGAGCGCGAACCACACGAGCGCAGGCGAGGTGCTGCTCGAAGTCGAAACGCTCAATGCGTTCTACGGCCGCGCACACATCCTGTTCGACATCGACCTGCGCGTGAAGCGCGGCGAAGTCGTCGCGCTGATCGGCCGCAATGGCGCCGGCAAGTCCACCACCATGAAGGCCATCATCGGCCTCGTCGATCGCGTGACCGGCAGCATCCGCTTCAAGGGCCGCAACATCGTCGGCATCGAGCCGCACGTCATCGCGAAGAGCGGGCTGGGCTACGTGCCCGAGGATCGCCGCATCTTCACCGAGCTGACCGTGCGCGAGAACCTCGAGGTGGGCCGGCAGCCGCCCCGCGAGGGCGCGGTCGAGTGGTCGGTCGACAAGGTCTTCGCGCTGTTCCCCAACCTCGCGGAACGCGCCGACCGACTCGCGAGCCACATGAGCGGCGGCGAGCAGAAGATGCTCGCGGTCGCACGCACGCTGATGGGCAACCCGTATCTGCTGCTGCTCGACGAGCCGTCCGAAGGGATTGCGCCGGTGATTGCCGAGGCAATGATTCGCGCCATCCTGGAGTTGAAGCGCGAGGGCACTGCGATACTTTTGTCCGAGCAGAACACGCGGTTTGCGGAACTCGTGTGCGATCGTAGTTACGTGTTGGAGAGTGGAGTGCTTCGCGGTGAGTCACTTTCTTTGGCCCGCCAAAGAAAGTAACCAAAGAAAGGCGGGTCCCGCGCTGCTGCCCCTTGACTGACATCGTCAGTCAAGGGGTCCCCGAGTCGAGCGAGCTGGGGTCGGCAGCATCACAAGGGTAAAGAAAGATCAAAAGCAGAAGCAGAAGCCACCGCAACAACAGACCCCACCCGACGCTTCGAAGCGCAGCGAGGCCCCGCGAATCGGGGACCCTGTGACTGACGATGTCAGTCACAGGGCAGCCTCACCGGTGTCGCCTTTCTTTGGTTACTTTCTTTGGCGAAGCAAAGAAAGTGACTCCCGCGAAGCGAAAGCAAAGAAAGTGACTCATTCAACGCAATGCAAAATCCACTCTCGCCGCCTTCGCCCCATCCTCGACCCCGTTGGCATTCAACTTCGGCTGCACCAGAAACACCCGACTGCGATCGATCCGGTTGGTGTCTTCGATGTAATGCCGTACGACGTCCGCGCGCGCTTCCGCAAGCCAGCGCGGGTCGTTGGGATCGAGCTTGATATTCGCGAGCAGCAGCCGCTCCATCTCTTCGACCGGTAGCGACTTCGCGAGGCCGATCAGATTGCGCGGCTTGTCCGGCAGCTTGGTGTCGTCATAGACGCGCGCGAGATACTTCGGATATTCGTCGGGCGCGATCGTCACGTCGTTACGTCCCACCGGCTCACCCTGCTTGGTCGAATCCTTCGCCTTCAGGTCCTTCAATTTGTCGAGCAGGTGATCGCGCTTGATGCCTTCGGGATCGCTGGTCGGATCAAACCTTCCGATGATGTCAAGCTTCAGTTGCGGTCGGTCGGCGAGCGCCTTCGCAAGCGCGTCGAGCTTCTTCTTCCCGTCGGCGGTGACTTCGCTCACACCCGGTGCGAACTCGACGTAGCCGAGTTGCTGTGCGTCCCCGCCGCTACCTCCGACGGCCGATGCGATCAGCGAGAACGGCGCCGTGACGGCGCGCTTGAGGATGTTGAGAAACGCATTCCAGATCACGCCGCCGATGCTGAACTGCGGGTCGGACAAGGTTCCGGAGATGGGAAGGTTGAGGTTGATTTCGCCGCGCGAGTTCTTCAGCAGCGAGACCGCCAGCCGCACCGGCAGCGTGGTCGCGGTGGGACTGTCGACTTTTTCACCGAAGGTGAGCTGGTCGAGAAAGAGCTGGTTCTGCGCGTTCAGCTTACCGTTCTCGATGTGGTACTTGACCGTCATCGACATCTTGCCGCGCTCGATCGCATAACCCGCATAGCGAATCGCATACGGCGTCAGGCGCGTCATCTCGATGTCCTTGGCGACGGCCGATATGTCCGTGAATGCGGTGGCGGCGAACAGGTTGATCTGGCCGCTCACGTCCAGCGATCCGTCGCCGTCGATGCGACCCTGCACGTGGATGTCGGCGGGCTTCTGGTCGTTCGACGCGATCACCGAGATGTCGCCGTTGAGGTCGGTGAGATTGGCGCTGTAGTTGGGCTTGACGAAGTTGTCGGTAATGCCGATGCGCCCGGACACGAGCTTGATGCCGGCGACGCGGATCATCGGTTTCGATGCCGATGTGGAGGCGCTCGTGCTCGGGCGTGCGGCGGCAGTGGAAGCCGCGGGCGCTGCGGCCGCACTGGTTTGCGCCTGCTTATCGTCGGCCGGCGCTGGAGCGGCGTCGGGCGTCGTGACCGATTGCTGCTCGCCGGGCTGCGCCACCACGTCCTGCACGTTGAGCCGCCCGTTCGCATTGACGATCAGGCGCACATAGAAGTCGCTCAAAGTCACGTTGCCGAGCGTGACCGCGAGAGGTGCCGACTTCGCCGGCATCTGCACGTCGACCTTGGGGATGTCGAGCGATTTCCAGCGCACGAATTCCTCGGACGTGAGCTTGTCGAGCGCGCGCAGCCGGGCGATGCCCGCTGATCCGCGGTACGCGATATTCATTGGACCTTTCACCGCGCCCGCCTCGCGCGACCCTTCGACATGCAGCATGCCGCGCGCGTTGATGTCGCCGCTTTCGACGACGATGTTCAAGCGGTCGCCCGCGTAAGCCGTGACCCAGCCGAGGGCGACCTGGCTGGCGTCGATGCTGGCATCGAGCATCAGTGGCGACAGCGCGACCTTCCCCTTGGCCGCGAGCTTGCCGCGTTGCTCGATGCTGGCCGAAAGGTCGAATGGAATCACCACGCCATCGCTCGTGCCGATGTTCTCGGCCTTGAGATTCAGCGGCGCCGCGCGTACGCGCACGGGCCGGCCCGCGGCCGCGTCCTCGAATGTGATGTCACCGCGCTCGATCACCAGCGACTTCACGACCGCGGTGAATGCGGGCGCGGTTTCGGTCACCACCTGGACGCCGGCGGCCTTGTCCTGCGGGACGCGCGCAGTAGCCGCGGGCTGGGCCTCGACCAGCGCGGCGCGCAGGTTGATGCGGCCCTTGGCATCGCGCTTGATCGCGACGACCGGCGCGGTGAGCTTTAGCGATGCGGCCGTGAACGCGCGCGTGCCCAGATCGAATGCGCCGCCTTCGAGCGCGATCGCGTCGGCACCCACGAGCGCGGCCTTGTCGCTGGGCAGGGTGGTGCGAAGCTTGTCGATGCGCACGATCAGTTCATCGACGTGGCCCGCGAGCCGGGCTCCCGAAGCGTCGACGGAAAATCGCGCGCTGGCGTCGAGGCTGCCTTCGTCGATGCGAGCGACCAGATAGGACGCGAGATAAGGCGCGACGCGGGCGGGACGGAAATTCCTGATCGCGATCGTTCCCGATGCGCTGCGTCTCGCAATCACGGCCTGGCCGCGCGTCTCGATGCTGGTGCCGTCTTCGCTGGCCAGCGAGACGTTGAAGGTCGTCGGCGCATCGCCATGCAGCGTCAGTGCGCCGGCTTCGAGCTTGATGTTCCTGAGCAGCGTCGCTACCCCGGTGGTTGCGGTCGCGGTGACCATCTGATCCGTGAAGCGCAGGCTGCCGTTGTCGAGCTTGAGCGCCGCGATGCTGAACGCCGGCGCAGCAGCGGCCTTGGCCGGGTCCGCCGGCGCAGATGGCGAGCGCGCTCGGGGTGTCGATACCGGCGTGAACAGATCGACGAGGTCGATGCTGCCGTCGCGTCTGCGCGTGGCTTCGACACGCGGCTCGGCGATCTGCACGCGCTGAAGAGCCACGTCGCCGTTCAATGGGTCGAGCTTCGTGATGTCGATGTCGATCGCTCGCGCGGCGACGGCGTCACGATCGCTGCTGTCGGTCAGGCGCAGGTCCTTGATCGCGACGTGTCCCGAGATGCCGAGCATCTGCGGAGTCGTCCGAGCCGCGTTGTCTTTCGCGGCGTCCCTGGTGGCCGCCTTGAAATGCACGGCGAGCTTCGCGGCGAGCTTGCCCGATGCGATCTTGAATTGCGGTTGCACGGGAACGAAGTCCATGTAGGTCGGCAGGTCCAGGTCCGCGATGTCGAGTTGCACCGCGGCCTCGTGCGTGTTCGAGAACAATTGCGCCTTGCCGCCCAGATCGATGGCGCTGCCGTTCACGCGTGCCGCGAAGTCGGGCGTCACGAAGATGTCCGTGTCGTAGGGAAGGTTCGAGACGAACGGCATGCCGATGCGCAGCTGGTCGATCAGATGCTTGCGACCGGTCACGCGATCGTCGAAGGCGATGGTTCCGTCTTCGAGGCGGATATTGTTCAACGAGAAGAGGAACGGCGACTCGCTCTTCGGTTTGGCGAGGATCCTGTCGACGATGTCGGAAAAACTGAAGCGCTGCGGTGCGGTGCGCGCGATCGAGAGCCGCGGCCGCGTGACGCGCAATTCGTCGAACACCAGCGCGCGCTTGAAGATCGAAGTCGACGAAATGTCGGCGACCACCTGATCGATCTGCGCGGCGACGGTCGTGCCGTCGGGCTCGTAGAGCTTGAAGTCGGCAATGGTGGCCGACAACGTATAGGGGTTGAGCTTGACCCAGCCGATCGCGGCCTTGCGTCCGAGTTGCTCGGAGATCGCGTTCACGGCAACCGACTTGACGATGCCCGGTGCGACGAAGTACCCAACCACTCCGATGATGACCAGGAGCGCGACCAGCACGATCGCCGCGTTGCGAATCACGCGCAGCCATCGACTGCGGTTGAAGCCGGCACTTGCCATCGATCCTCCTCTGCTGACTCGCATGCGGCCCGACGCCGGCTCAAGTATAAGGACGCACTCTTGCCCTGGCGACGCGTCAGAACAGCGTCAGCAGCTCGTGCGGTTGGGCGAGCACGATGTCCGCTTCCCACTGTGTCGGCGGGCTGTGGGCGCAATAACCCCAGGCAGCGGCGATCGTATCCATGCCTGCGGCGCGACCGGCGATGATGTCGCGATGGTCGTCGCCCACATAGACGCATTCCGATGGCGGCAGGTCGAGCAGCTCGGCTGCGTGCAGGAGCGGCCCGGGATGCGGCTTCGAGAACGGCGTCGTGTCGCCGCTCACGATCGCGCCGGCGCGATCGGCGAGGCCCAGATACGCGACCAGAGGCGTGGTGAAGCGCGCAGCCGTGTTGGTGACGATGCCCCATGCGAGGCCGCGTTGTTCGAGCGCGGCCAGCACTTCGTGCATGCCGTCGAAGAGTCGGGTGTGGAGCGTAAGCGCGTCCTGGTATCGCGAAAGGAATTCATCGCGCAAAGCGAAGTAGTCCTCGTCGTCGGGCGTCTTTTCGAAAGCCACGCGCAGCAGGCCGCGCGCGCCTTGCGAAGCGACCGGTCTGAGTGCGTCGAGCGGAAGCGCTGTCAGACCACGCGCGATCCGCATCGCGTTGGCGGCGGCGGCAAGATCGGGCGCGGTATCGGCGAGCGTCCCGTCGAGGTCGAACAGCATGCCGAGCCATCGACCCGGGTTGAGGCCCGATGCCATCAGGAATTGCCGCGGGCCGTTGTGCGCGTCGCCGTACGCGTCGTAGAGATCATGTAGTTGACGTCCACGTTCGGCGCGAGCCAGTAGCGGCGGGTCAGCGGGTTGTAGTGCAGGCCGGTCATGTCCTGGACTTCGAGATCCACGCCGCGCGCGTGACGGGACAACTCCGCAGGCGTGATGAAGCGCTTGTAGTCGTGGGTACCCTTGGGCAGCAGGCGCAACAGATACTCGGCGCCCAGCACCGCCATCAGGTAGGCCTTGGGATTGCGATTGATGGTGGAGAAGAACACGCGGCCGTCCGGCTTGACCAGCGTCGCGCATGCGCGCACGACGGCTGCGGGGTCGGGCACGTGCTCGAGCATTTCCATGCAGGTCACGACGTCGAAGCGGCCGGGTTCGCGCGCGGCGAGATCTTCGGCCGCGATTTCTTCGTAACGCACCGCGATGCCGGACTCGAGGCTGTGCAGGGCCGCGACCGCCAGCGGCTTTTCGGACAGGTCGATGCCGGTGACATCGGCGCCGCGCACAGCCATGGATTCGGCCAGGATGCCGCCTCCGCATCCGACATCGACGACCCGCGCGCCTTGCAGCTTTGCGCGCGCGGCGATCCAGTCCAGGCGCAGCGGGTTGATCGCATGCAAGGGCGCGAACTCGCCCGTCGGATCCCACCAGCGATGCGCGAGCTCGCCGAATTTACGGAGTTCCTCGGGGTCCGCGTTGATTGCGGAGGCGGGCGTGGAGAGATCGGTCATGGCAGCTCCGGATCGAAGAGGCGAACGCTAGCATGGCTATCGGCTGCTCCCTTCGATCGAAGCGAGGAGTGAAGCGAACGTACGCCGGCAGGCAAAAAAAAGCCCCGCTTTCGCGGGGCTTAGGGAGACGCCGTAGCGTCGCTTTTCTTGTCTTTTTATGTTCCGATCAGCGGTTCGGCGCGCGAGTGCCGACGACTTCGATCTCCACGCGACGATTCTTCGCGCGGCCGGCCGGGTTGTCCTTGCCGTTGATCGTGTTCGGAGCGATCGGCTGACTCTTGCCCTTGCCTTCGGTGTAGATGCGGTTCGCTTCGACACCCTTGCTGACGAGGTAAGCCTTGACCGATTCGGCACG
>JBBQCA010000099.1:0-11548 GCA_038318315.1 Burkholderiales bacterium
TTCTTTGTCGGGTAACCCAGCTGACGAACGGTCGCCGCGATCCGTTTGCCCAGCTTGACGTAGAGCCGCACCGCTCGAACTCGATCTTCGTATGAATACATGAACTACCTCCAGGTAGTCCAAGTTTTCGTCCGCACCTCCGGTGGGTCAAATTTGGATCGGCGCCGACATCGCTGTGCCCAAAAGCGGCGATGTGACTGGGCTGGAACCGCGCTCCGCGCTTGTTGCCTTTCTTTGCTTTCTGCACATCGATGCACACGTTGGCGCCAGCGCCGGCCAGAAATTGCATCACCCGTCGCCAGTCCTCCGGTCGAGTCGTTGATGCTGGCGGGATCAACGCCAACCGGGCGTTGTTTTCTTCGTTCCGTTTAAGTTGGCGCTGCGTCGGCGGCTTATCGGCGCCCGCGATCGAACGTTCCCTCACCCGCGCTCTCGGGCCGCTGGGGCCCTTCTCAGGGGACTCCGTCGGTTGCGCGCGCTTCGCGCGCTCCACCGACTGCGTGGTTCCCCTGCCTCCCCTTCGGCCACACGTGACGTCTTCGGCGCCAACCGGATCGGAGGCTCCATCTGGGTTGGCGGTAACCAGGCGGCGGCGGGGAAGTGAGGGTTTTTCTTTACTCCCTTTTAGTCGGAAGATTTTTCCGGTGGAGATTTTTTCCTGTGGCTGCGGCGTTGCCTCCGTCATGTCGTTGGCCTCAATTGGCCAAGCTGGCAACTCACGCAGGGCATAGAACATTTTCTTCGGGTACAGGTATTCATCGAAGAACATTGGGTGGATGTCGTAGCGAATCGTGTAGAATTTCCCCTCGCGCTTCAGGGCCCATCGCGTTCGGATATATCCCTTCTCGGTCAGGCTCTCAGTCCAGGTCCGGATCGTGCGCGTTGTAACGTTGCCGCAAACATCTGCGAGCCATTGCTGCGAAATCTCGATCGGCTTGTCGTACGGTTCGGTACTTCGCAAACGGCTAAGCAGCTTGTTGAGAAGAACGCCCTCTGTCTTGAGGCGGGGGGTGAAGTATTCGTTGCCGTGGCGCGCGAACCACCACTCACCACGCTTTTCAGCAATGTATGACATGGGTTGTGATCACCCACGGATTGACAGGTTTTTGGCAATGCCGCTATCGTTTGCGCACTCCGTCCAAGAGCGCGATCGCGTTAGATGCTTCACCTAGTCCCCGCGTCCGCGGGGACTTTCATTTGTGGTTGAGGTGGTCCGCGGACGAACGTGGCCGGCCGATCCGTGCCGGTGTTGACGCCGCCCTCGTCGCTGGCTGCGCGGCACCCGTCACTGGCACGCGCTCAAGACTCTGAAGATAGGCCTTCACGTCTCCGACCCGAAACTTGATGCAGCGACCCATGCGGACAGTGACCGGTCCGACCCCCCGCTGGAGGCCCTTGCGTACCGCCGCAGGTGTGCTATCGATCGTTTGGGAGTAGGTAGCGATGCTGCACAGGTCGTTGTCATCCTTGTCGCTCAACTTAACTCTCTTCGCCATATGTCCTCGCTTGGGTAGGAATGTCCTCCAAGGTACCGACGCGGACTTAAAAAATCGAAGGCGTTATTTCATCGGCTGCTGGAAAATAAACAGCGATGCTTGGAGCGGCCTATCTCCTTGATCTATCGTGGAGCTATACCTAGGGAGCATCACGATGCCGGCGCAGGGGCGGAAAAATCTGAAAGCGGGGAGACAGGCGTCGATGGCGTTGGCGCAGCTGTTCATCTCTCATACGAGCAAGACAAACGTCGAGATCGAGGAGGAGCTTGGCGTCGGCACTTTTGGCCCTAGCGGTCGAAGGTCGGGCGACCTCTGGGCAAGGTACGTCGCAGGTCGTCAGACGATGAGAATGGGTGCCAGACAGCGGTACTACGATTTGGGCAAGATGCTTGGTCTACTTCCGATGCCCGGTTTGGATGGGCGCCCACTCACTGAACTGCAACGAGACTGTGGACAGGGCCTCAAGAGATCTGACGGCAACGTGCAAGATCACGTCATGAGCAAGATTGAGGCCGTCAAGAAAATTGAGAAGCTCGAGGTGCGTGCAGTCGTGGCTCTCCAGGCGTTGCGCGATTCGCTGCTCGAAAGCGCCAGGCTCGGGGTCTTTTTTCACCTTCCTGGACACGACGACCCGACCTGCGATCCGTTGCTTACAGGTATCGACCTTCTCGTGAACGATCTCGGCCGGATGGCGATGTCTTACCTGCATCCCGAGGCCGAGCTCAGGTGATGCTGGCGTTGGTGCAAATTCGGTGCAGTGGGTCTTGCTTGGGATGGGACGTCATTTCCCTAATTGTCTCCGAAAGTCTTTGAAAAAACAGACAGTTGGATGTACGCTTAAGTCCTCTTCGAGGGCGTTTTTCCAACTCTTAATCCGTAGGTCGAGTGTTCGAGCCACTCACGGCCCACCATCCATTTCAAAAGGGTTGCAGCGATGCAGCCCTTTTTTGTTTGTGGTGCTCTTGCCATCGCGTACGAAGCTTGGCTCGAGGGCTGCCAGGAGGATCGCCAGCGCTCGTCGGGGCGGGACACACCCGAACGCCGACGCGTGCAAGAGACACTCGTGGTGGCACGCGCATTGCTCTTCATTCCAGACAGGGCGTCACGTCGACCCCGCAAAGAGTCATGCCCGACGGATCTCGTCACAAGCCGACGAAAACCGTGCGGGCCTACCTGGAAATGATCATGGCCAAGCCACGAACCCGCACTCATTTCGAATATCCGACGACCACGCCGACGACCGCCTGGTTTTCGCCGAATGTGGTTCCCATCCGCGAAGGCGAGTACGAAGTCGAGTGCCTGCCCCATGGTGACGGGGATGTGCGGGTCATCGATCGCATGAAGTTTCATGGTGGACACTGGTTCCGGATGGGCGGCGCGATGAGCGAATGCGGACTCGGCAACTTGCGCTGGCGCGGTCTGGCGCAACGACCGTCATGATTGCCGTCGAAAAGGCAAAGCCGACCGTCGTCTGCGCGGCGTGCAACCACGCGGCCTATAGCCTTTCCCGCATTGCTGACATTTGCCCGAAGTGCCGCGGCTCGGTGTCAAAGCGCGGCGTGTATCGATCGACCCTTGCGAGCGACGATTGGGCCGCGTGCGGCAGATGCAATACCAGTGGCAACATGCACGGTCGCCAGTGCCGACATTGCAATGGCGTCGGCTGGCTGTTCGTTCGAGTCGGCGGGTTCGACGGGCGAATTCGCCAAAGACCGCAGCCCGTGTGGCACCACCCTATCGAGTAGGACGACGGCGGGGTCGCGAGTTCGCACAGTCGGAAGTGGCTTCCTACTGGTCCGCAAACGACTTGATGTCGATGCTGAACCGATAGCGGACATCGCTCTTGAGCATCCGCTCGTAGGCTTGGTTGATCTTCTGCACGGGAATGATTTCGACATCGGAAACGATGTCGTGCTCGCCGCAGTAGTCGAGCATTTCCTGGGTTTCCTTGATGCCCCCGATCAACGATCCGCCGACGCTCTTGCGACCCATGATCAGCGAAAACAGATGCAGGTCGAGCGGACGGTCCGGCGCTCCCACGGTGACCATCGTTCCGTCCACCTTGAGAAGCCCGAGGTAGGCGTTGATGTCGTAGGGCGCGGAGATGGTGCTTAGAAGAAAGTCGAAGCTGCCCGCGTGCGACTTCACGTCGGCCGCGTCCTTCGAGACGATGGTTCCCGATGCGCCCAGGCGTTTGGCGTCTTCCGCTTTTCCGGGCGATGTCGTGATCACCCAGGTGTCGGCGCCGAAACTGCTCGCGAATTTGACGCCCATGTGTCCGAGTCCGCCCAGACCGACGACGCCGACCTTGTGTCCCTTGCCGATGTTCCAGTGTCGAAGCGGTGAATAGGTCGTGATCCCCGCGCAAAGCAGCGGCGCAACGGCAGCGAGCTCGAGCCGGTCGGGCAGCTTCAGGACGTATTTCTGATCGACCACGATGCGTGTGGAATAGCCGCCGTATGTCCGGGTGGTCTTGTCCTGTTCGGTCCCGTTGTAAGTGGCGGACATGCCCTTCACGCAGAACTGCTCGAGGTCGGCCTTGCAATTGGCGCAGGTACGACAGGAATCGACGAAGCACCCGACGCCGGCGCGATCGCCTTCCTTGAAGCGACGAACGTTCTTTCCGACTTGCGCGACATGG
Organism: Burkholderiales bacterium; assembly: GCA_038318315.1. Taxonomy (GTDB): domain Bacteria; phylum Pseudomonadota; class Gammaproteobacteria; order Burkholderiales; family Burkholderiaceae_D; genus CAHJXF01. The sequence continues at coordinate 4,138 of JBBQCA010000099.1, forward strand.
CCGACGATTTCATGGCCCGGCACCATCGGGAATGCCGACCCGCCCCATTCGTCGCGAGCCTGATGGATATCGGTATGGCATACACCGCAGAACGCGATATCGATCAGTACATCGTCGGGTCCGACCTCGCGCCGCTCGAAGGACCACGGTGCGAGCGGAGATTTGGCCGAGGGTGCGGCATAGCCTTGAACGAGCAGCATGGGAGACTTTCAGAGATAGCGATGAAGGGGCGACCAGGGGTTTCGGCACTCACTCGAATCACGAGCCGCCGCGCTCGCCGAAGGCGTTGCTTCGCCGTTGCGCGCGTTCACGTGCGGCCTGCCGGACGTCGATCGCGGGTCCGAGAGGCCTGGGTATCGGCGCCTGCGCCACCACGCGCGTGGCCCGCGGATTCCTCAACATCAGGCCGAGCATCACGACGAAGTAGAACAGAAAGGCCACGCGCGGCACGTCGAGCAGGCTGTCGAACGCGCCCACGATCACGAAGCCCACGATCGCCGCGGCGACATACGGCGCATCGGGATGTCGTTGCGCGCGCCCGAGCGCCGTGCGTATCAGCGCTCCTGCGACCAGCAGCGTGAAGAGCGCGAGGCCGATGGCGCCCTGGTCGAACAACAGATCGAGCGCGAGGTTCTTGATGTGCCACGGCAGGTGGAACTTGTCGGAGGACGAGAACCAGTGCGCCATACGATCGGAGAAGTCGCCGTTGGCAAGCACCTCGGTGCCACGCGGGCCCACCAGGCGCAGGTTGCGGATCTCGATGGCGAGGCCCGGCGTGGCGACCGCGATCGCGAAGAAGACCGGCTTGGGCGCATACCAACTGTTGCCTCCGATGCCTTTGGTGTCGAGCGGAATCACCAGCGTCTGCCACTTGCCGGGGGCGGGCCGCAGGACCGGCTCGGCGAACGCGCAGGCCGCGTTGTAGAGCAGCTGCTTCTCGCAGATTTCGATGTGCAGGACGAGCTCCGATGCGGTACGCGCCTCGATCGTCAATACGTGGCGTGCGTTCGCTTGCACGGCCACGCGCTGCGACACGCGAAAGAATTCACCGAAGCCGAGGTACTTGACGCGCGGTCCCGACAGCGACAGGAAAGTCTCGCCGTTGCGACGCACGAGGTGATAACCGCCGGGCGAATCCGGGTCGTGCGATTCGTAGAGCGAGGTGGCGGGAAAGCGTCCGAGCCCTTTGCCGAGCAGCCATTGCTCCGGACCCTTGAGGCGCGAGATGCCTTCGCTCCAATGCGCGATGCGGCTGTCGAGGTCGCCGCGGCTGGCCGAGAAGCGCCCACCCATGTAGGCGCCGCCCGCGAAGATCGCCACCGACCCCATCACCAGTGCGGCGAAGCCGATGGTGGCGAGTTGTTCGCGCCGCCGCGCAGGCCAGACCGGTTGCTTCACGCGCGCGGCGATGAACGCGATGACCACGAGTAGCACCATCACTGCGATGCTGTCGCGCAGCGCGCCGCTTCCACCCCACCCACCCGCGACCACGCAGGCGGCGATCGCAAGCCACAGCCAGGCGATGATCGCGGCCATCGCGGTGGACGATGTCCTGGTCCTTTCGGCGTGAATCAGGCTCGCGATGCACGCGAAGGACGCCAGCGCAAAGACCACGTAGGGTCCTTTGGGCAACACGCTCGCAACCGCAGCACCGAGCGCGCCGAGCAGGGCCGCGCCGATCAGCGCGGCCAGCCACATCGCCGGTCGTGTGCGACGGATCGAAGCGTCGATGGCGATCGTCAGCGCCAGGACCGCGATCGCGGCGATCACCGCGCGATAGCCGCCGCCGCGAAACACCATGAAGCCGCTCACCGCCACGACGACCGCGAAGGCCGCGCCCTTGGCGAGTACCCACCACAGCACGCGTCGATCGAGTCGCAGCCGTTGCCGGAACACCAGCACGACCAGCGACAACATCGAGATCGGGACCGCCAGATAGACGCCGCGCGAGAACGTCACCAGGCATGCATAGGCGGCCAGTGCGAGCACCACCGCGCCCACCAGAAAGCGCGACCAGTGCGCGTGCCGCAGCGCCTCGCGGACCGCGAACGGAATCGTCAGAGCAAGAAAGCCGTCGAGCGCGGCGCCGCCCACGTGCATTTCCCAGAACGAGCCGGTCGCGCGATAGTCGTCGGAGAAATCGAGCAGGCCGGTAAACGCAAGTCGTTCCTGCAGGACCGCGAGCGCTCCTAGGCCGAGCGCGATCGTGATGCCCAGGCCGATGCGATCGGAGCCGCCGGGCTTCTTCAGCTCTCCCTGCACGAGCGGCAGCATCAGCACCACCAGCGCGAAGCTCTTGAAGATCCGCAGGCTGTTCATGGGATCGTCGTAGCCCTGGAACCAGTCGAAGCGAAAGCCGCCCGCGCCGACGATGCCGCGCTCCAGAGCGATGACGGTCGACGCAAGGAAAAGCGCGATCAATGCTATCGAGACGATGGAGAGATTCGTGGAGAGGCCGGCCGAGAGATTCGCGGACTGCCTGGCTCCGCCGCGCGCCGTGCGCGGTTCCGATCGCGTGAAGGAACGAGAGCCCGATTGGAGTGCGAGACCCGCGTAACCCCCTGCGCTCGTGGCCAGCGCGAGCAGGTCGAACTCTTCGAAGGTTAGCCAGCCGGTGCGCGGCGCGAGGCCGACGATCGGCAGCAGCGCGATCATCGCGGGCAACGCGATCGAGAAGCGAACGCCGGCAAATACACACCACGCGATAAACAGCGCGACCGCGACCATCGGTCGAATCGGATACGCGTGGGCGATGACGAGGCCGCAGGACGCGCAGGCGATCGCGATGCCGAGCACCGCGATGCGCGGAAAGAGGGCGGGCCGCGAGAGCGCGTCGTTGCTGCTCAGGCGCGAGGGTGCGGCGGGGTGGATGACGGCCATGGGATGGAAAGCTTATTCGAGAAGCCGGGATCGAGCCAGCCACCATGCCGCGCCAACAAAAAAGCCCGGCAGGTGCCGGGCTTGATTGTGAAGCGAAACGCGTGACGGCGATCAGGCCTTGCGCGACTTGCGATGCAGCGCGGCCAGCATGCCGACGACGCCCAGACCGAACAGTGCGAGCGACTCGGGTTCCGGTACTGCTGCAGCGGCGGAAGCTTCGAGATTGACGCGGCCGACTTCGCCGGAAACCAGCGTGATCGTCAGGCCATCGACCAGCCCGAGGAAGCCCGCCGACCAGGCCGAGCCAGTCTGGAGACTGAAGTACTGGATCAGCTCGTTGCGGTAATCGACCGTCGTCCCCGAGGCCGACCACGTGAAGGGGCCACCCTCGAGCGTTGCGAGCGTGGGATCGGAGCTGGTGCCTTGAATGCCGGAGTCGCGGGCCGAGTCGTAGAAGCGCATGGCTTCGGTACCGCCGCTGGACCACTGGTGCCAGGTGTTTGCCGCGACCGGGGCCGCATTGCTGTACAGCGGTTCCGATACCAGGCGCGTGTGATAGAAGCTGCCCGTGTCGCCGGTGCCGGTCTTGTTGGTATAGAAATAGAACGCCCAGTCCACATCGGAAGATGTGCCCGGCTTGTTGGTCCAGTAGCTGACCGACGCGATGTCGGAGAACCTCACTGCATGGCCGAACAGCGCGCTCGGCGTGACATAAAGCTCGCCCTTGGTGGCGCCGGCTTCCTTGAACGAACCCGAGCTGAAACCGGGTGCGCCGGTGCTGCCGTTGCCGGCGATCGCCGAAACGCCGGGGCTGCCGGGGAGAAGCGTGATGGTGGCGGCCATCAATGCTGGCGCGAAAGCAGCAGCGGAAACCAAAGCCAGTGCCCGCACGGTGGTTGAGAGTTTCAAGACAATTCCTTTTTTTGAATGATTGCTGTGGGATCGGCCCGGTCCAGGCGCGATGCACTTCCATGAAGCACGATCCGCACCACTGCGCTAAGTCCTTGACATCTAAACCATCGAGGATTCAAGCAATCGGTCGATGTAAAGAGTCTCGACGAGAGCTTGTCCACGCTTGCGGCCTTGCGATGACTGAGGCGCTCCTCCGGCAAAGACGTCCTGGCATCTGCGTTAAGCTGATGGCCACTACCCGATGGAGGACCTCACCATGCTTCAGCGCGTCGAACAACGTGTGCCTTTGAAGGACCCTGAACTTTTCAGGACCGCCGGCTACATCGATGGGTCGTGGGTCGATGCCGACGCAGGCGATCGGTTCGCGGTCGACGATCCGGCCACCGGTGGCTGCATCGCGCAGGTTGCCAACCATGGCGCCGCCGAAACCACGCGTGCGATCGCGGCAGCCGGGAAGGCGTTTCCGCTGTGGGCAAAGAAGACCGGCAAGGAACGCGCGGCGGTGATGCGCAGATGGTTCGACTTGATGCTCGCCCACCAGGACGATCTGGCCGCACTGATGACGGCCGAGCAGGGCAAGCCGATGGCCGAGTCGCGCGGCGAAGTGATCTATGGTGCCTCGTTCATCGAGTGGTTCGCCGAAGAAGCCAAGCGCGTCGCAGGCGAGACGCTTGCGTCTCCCGACCCGACCAAGCGCATGTTCGTATTGAAGCAGCCGATCGGCGTCTGCGCGGCAATCACGCCATGGAATTTTCCGATGGCGATGATCACGCGCAAGGTCGCACCCGCGATTGCCGCCGGCTGTGCGATCGTCGTCAAGCCGGCCGAACAGACGCCGCTGACCGCGCTTGCCCTGGCCGAGCTCGCGCATCGCGCCGGCTTCCCGCCGGGCGTGTTCAACGTCGTGCCGGCCGATAGCGAGCGCTCGATCGAAGTCGGCAAGGTTCTGTGCGAGAGCACGATCGTACGCAAGCTTTCGTTCACTGGATCGACCGCGGTCGGTCGCATCCTGATGGCGCAATGTGCGCCGACCATCAAGAAGCTCTCGTTCGAACTCGGCGGCAACGCGCCCTTCATCGTGTTCGACGACGCCGATGTCGATGCGGCCGTCGACGGTGCGATCGCATCGAAATACCGCAACACCGGCCAGACCTGCGTATGCACCAATCGCTTCTACGTGCAGGACGGCATCTACGATCGCTTCGTCGACAAGCTTGCGGGGGAGAGCCGTTCGTTGAAGGTGGGCGTGGGCACCGAAGACGGCGTGCAGCAGGGCCCGTTGATCGACGATGCGGCGCTGAAGAAAGTCGAAGAGCACGTCGCCGATGCGAAAGCCAACGGCGCGAAGGTGCTCGCCGGCGGCGCGCGCCACGAACGCGGCGGACGCTTCTATCAGCCCACCGTGCTCTCCGAAGTCACGTCCAGCATGAAGGTCGCCAGCGAAGAAACCTTCGGGCCGGTGGCCGCGGTGTTTCGCTTCACCGATGAGGCCGACGCGATCGCGCAAGCCAACGGCACCGAATTCGGCCTTGCCGCATATTTCTACAGCCGCGATGTGAACCGCGCGTGGCGTGTGGCCGAGGCGCTCGAGTCCGGCATGGTGGGCATCAACACAGGCATCATGTCCAACGAGGTCGCGCCCTTCGGCGGTGTCAAGCAATCGGGCCTGGGCCGCGAGGGATCGGTCCACGGCATCGAGGAATACCTCGAGATGAAGTACGTGTGTCTCGGCGGTTTCTAGTTCTCGTTCGCCGGGGCCTGCGCAAGCGACCCCGGGGCTGACCGATTCACGCGTTCACTACTCACGCGTCCGCTTTTCACGCCTCCACTGTTCACGCCTCCACTGTTCACGCGTCGATCGACTGGAACCCCGCCGACTCGCGCCCCACCGGGTCGAACACCAGCGACTTCGCGAAATCGACGGTGCCCTTCGGCTTCTTGCCGGCGGTCCATTCGAGCAGGCTCGCGGCGGGCATCGGGTGGGCGAAGAAGAAGCCCTGCAGTTCGTCGCAACCGAACTCGAGCAGGATGTCGCGTTGCCGCGCCGTCTCGACGCCTTCGGCCACCACCCGCAGTCCGAGCGCGTGCGCCAGCCGCACCACCGCGTCGACCACCGCGCGCGCGTGGCTGCCGGTGTCCAGATCGTTGATGAAGGATTGATCGATCTTCAACTGTCGCGCCGGCAGTTGTCGCAGATAACTCAGGCTCGAATAGCCGGTGCCGAAGTCGTCGATCGAGAGGTAGACGCCGATGTTGCCCAGCGCGTCGAGCGTACGTTGGGTCGTGTTGATATCCTGCATCGCGACCGATTCGGTGATCTCGCACAACAGATGCGAGCAGCTTGTGGGCTTCGCCCTGATCCGGATAGATCACGATGCCGATCGACACGCTGATCTGTACCCGCCGCTCGACCACATGAAAGGGGACCTTGACGGCTGCTTGCACACGAACCGCAAGCTCGGTGCAATCGTCGGCGGTCGCAACGCCTTCCATGAGAATCAGGAACTGGTCGCTGCCCAGCCGGGCAACGAAATCTCCAGCGCGTGCCTGGGCACACACGCGGTGCGCCACTTCGCAGACCACCTCGTCGCTGCCGGCGTGACCGAGCGATTCATTGACGGGCTTGAAGCCATCGATATCGATGAAGAACACCGCGATGCGTTCCCGGGGAGCCGAGGTCGATCGCCTGTCGTCGATTCGCGCAACCGCTTGATCCAGCCGCGCTTCGAAGCCCAGCCGGTTGGGCAGGCCGGTCAGCGTATCGAGCATCGCGACCCGGCGCGATTCGTGATTGACCGACCTCAGCTGCGCTTCGGCGCTCTCGAGAGATTTCACCAGTTGCGCGCGGCGGCGATCCAGCCAGCCATAGACGATCGAACTGAGCAGCGTGCACGCCAGCAGGAGCGTGGATGCGAGCACCGCGAGATTGCCGATTTGGGGTCCATCGAGAGACGCGGCGGAGAAGCAGATCGCGTTCGCGGGAACGCGCGCCGCGCCCATGGCCAGCAGATGCATGCCGCCGAAGCCGGACTATCGGCAGATGCCGGGCCGAGTTGAGTGGGGAGACATGCTTCGTGAATACGAGCGCAGCGGCGAGCACATGTTCGTGCTGAGCGGGTGACGAGAATCGAACTCGCGTATGCAGCTTGGGAAGCTGCCGTTCTGCCATTGAACTACACCCGCGTGAGCGGCGAATTCTATCCTGAGGCTCGGCCGCGCGCGGTCCGCGCCTGGCTCGCGCGCGGCCGCAGATGGACGTCTACAGCATCTGCTCCGGGGCGAACGGCGCGAGGATGCGCAGCGTGAATTTCAGCAGCGGACTGGCGTCGGGCTCATGGTCGAACACCTGCTCGACCCCGTCGGTCCGGGTGACCCACTGCATATGACCATCGGGCGCGAGCCGCACCTGATAGCGACCTTCTTCCCCACGCTCCACCAGACGATCGAGTACTTCGGCTGCCAGCGCGTCGCTTTCGAACCGCAATCCCATCTCGGTGTTTTCGAGCGAGGACCGTTGATCGACGTTGAACGAGCCGATGAAGAGCCGGTGGCGATCGATCAGCAGCACCTTGGCGTGCAGGCTGGCCTTCGACGAGCCCAGCGCGGATAGCTGGGCGCC
>JBBQCA010000100.1:0-11398 GCA_038318315.1 Burkholderiales bacterium
ATGGCATGCAAGAGGTCAGCGGTTCGATCCCGCTTACCTCCACCAAAATCGAAGCGGCATCCGCAGTCCCCATCGTCTAGAGGCCTAGGACACTACCCTTTCACGGTAGGTACGGGGGTTCGAATCCCCCTGGGGACGCCAGCTTGTTCCCGCTGCGAAGCGGGATGCGGCAGCAGCGCTGAATACGGTCGTTGCCACCGGGTCCAACTCGATTCCGTCCCGAATCGATCCCATGAAGTCCCGCACGGTGGCGCAACGCCGCGTACCTGATAGACAGGGGTTCACCTAAGGATTCGATGCATGGAAGCGAGTCTGCTCGCCGACGAGGCGAAGTACTGCTCTTTTGGAGACACGGTTCACTACGTCGACCCGCCCAAGATCTTCGATCGCTGCGAAGGCAGCTTTCTTTATGACTCGCGGGGAATCGCTTATCTCGACCTGCAGATGTGGTATTCGGCCGTCAATTTCGGATACGCGAATCCGCGCCTGAATGCCGTGCTGAAACGTCAGATCGACGAGCTGCCTCAAGTCGCGAGTCAATACCTGCATCGCACCAAGATCGAATTGGCCAAAGTCATTGCACAGGATGCAGAGGCAAAATTCGGCCGCCCCGGACGCGTTCACTTCAATGTCGGCGGATCGCAATCGATCGAGGATTCGCTCAAGATCGTGCGCAACGCATGCAACGGAAAAAGTTTGATGTTCGCGTTCGAAGGCGGTTATCACGGTCGAACCTTGGGGGCCTCTGCAATTACGTCGAGTTACCGGTATCGGCGGCGCTTCGGTCATTTTGGCGACCGTGCGCAATTCATCCCATTCCCTTATCCGTTTCGCCGGCCCAAGGGCATGACACCCGAAGAATACGGCGAGCATTGCGTCAACGAGTTCGCACGTTTATTCGAGACCGAATATCACGGCGTGTGGGACCCGAAGACAAGACAGGCTGAATATGCGGCGTTCTACGTCGAAGCCATTCAGGGCACCGGCGGGTATGTCATACCCCCGCGCAATTTCTTTCGCGGCATCAAGAAAGTGCTCGACGAGCATGGCATCCTGCTGGTCGCCGACGAAATCCAGATGGGGTTTTTTCGTACCGGAAAGCTGTGGGCGATCGAGCATTTCGACGTCAAGCCCGATGTCATCGTATTCGGCAAATCCCTGACCAATGGACTCAATCCGCTGGCCGGGCTCTGGGCGCGTGAAGAACTCATCAATCCGTCGATATTCCCACCCGGTTCCACACATTCGAGTTTCGCTTCGAACCCGCTTGGAACGGCTGTCGGACTTGAAACCATGCGCATGCTGGCAGAAGGCGATTACGAAACGAGTGTCCCTGAAAAGGGCGCTTATTTCCTTGAGGGCTTGAAGGATTTGCAGCGCAGACATCGGGAGATTGGTGACGTCGATGGATTGGGCCTCGCATTGCGTGCGGAGATATGTGGGGCAGACGGGTTTTCACCAGACAAGGCATTGCTTGATCGTATGGTGGATATCGGACTTTCGGGCGATCTCGATTACGAAGGAAAGAAAATCGGCCTGGTATTGGATGTTGGCGGCTACTACAAGAACGTGATCACATTTGCGCCTTCATTGCATATCTCGCGTTCCGAAATCGATCAAGCGATGATGCTCCTCGAGCAGTTGCTGGTCCGCGCGAAAGCAGGCAAGTGACGTTTTCGTTGCGACGTCAGGCCCTGGTCTTCGCGTTCGCGTTCGCCGCCTGGTGCCAAATCTGTTCGGCCCAGGACGGCGACGAAACCCCCGCTGCGCCGATGACAATCACGGTGGGAGCGGGTGTCGTACGGAATCCCGACTACGAGGGAGGACGACAGCAGCGTTTGAACTTCTTTCCAATCGCCAACCTCGCCTACAAGACCGATGTCGGGGTTCTCACCCTCGGCGGCGACGCGTCGGCACCCAGCAACAGCACACCTCTCATCGCCTGGACGGTTGCGAAGCCGGACCGTTACTCGGCCTCCCTGCTGATCGACTATGACGGCGGGCGGAGGGACGATCGCAGAGGCACCGCGCTACGGTCGGGCAGTCCGCATCTGCAAGGCCTCGGCAATCTTGGCGGCACGCTCGAGTACGGCGCGTCCGGTTCTTATACCGTTGGGTTCGCGACGGCGAATCTCACGGCCCGGACTGCGCCCAGCAGGCAAGGCCACGGCGGAACGATCCTGGATTTTTCGGTCGATCTGGCCATGCCGATCGACGACCGTCTCACCATCACGGCATCGCCTTCGGCGACCTGGGTCAGCTCGCGATATATGCGCCGATACTTCGGCGTCACACCCGCCCAGTCCGCCGCATCGGGTTTTTCGACTTATGCGCCCGACGGCGGCGTGAAGTCGTACGGCCTCACGGTCTCGGCAAATTTTCAAGCCACAAAACATTGGATCGTGGCCGGCAACCTCGCTGCATCGCGCTTGAGCGGACAGGCCGGTTCGAGTCCCATCGTCGAGCGCCGGAACTCGCTCTCGCCAAGCGTCGGCGTCGCGTACAGCTGGTAAGGATGAAAGCATCCGACTGGATGGTCGTGAGCGACTTCGATGGCACGATCAGTCTTCGCGACGTGACCGATCTGCTGCTGGAGCGCTTCGCGAAGGACGGCTGGCAGGAGATCGAAGCGGCATGGGTGCGCGGAGAAATCGGTTCGCGTGAGTGCATGGCGGGTCAAATCGAATTACTCGATCTCGGCAAGCCTGAGCTGGATGATTGGCTTTCGAAGATCGAGATCGATCCGGCGTTCATCGACTTCGTCGGTTCGGCTCGCTCAAAGGGTGTGCCACTGATCGTGGCGAGTGACGGTCTGGACTATGTCATCTGCTCGATACTGCGGCGCCATGGACTCGGTTCAATACCGATCGTTGCGAACCGTCTCGTCCAGACGGGCGATCGGAGTTGGCGCCTGGATTTTCCTCATGCTCACGACACCTGCCTTGCGGCAAGCGGAATGTGCAAGTGCGCGTTGCTGAAGAATCAGCAACGCGACCATCGGGTGCTGTATATCGGCGATGGAGCATCGGACTTCTGCGTTTCACATCAGGCCGATGCGCTGTTGGCCAAAGGCAGGCTGATCGAATATGCCCAACAGGAATCGATCGCCCATATGCCGATGGCCGACTTCAGGGACGCCACTTTGATCCTTCATCGACTTCAGCAGGACGAACGGCCGGGCCCGATATCGACAGCCGCGGCGTGATCTGCGTGCATGCACGAATGAATCTCAAGCCTACCCGGGTCGTCCGCGCGCAATGATTACGAACGCCGAGTTCAGGATGAAGGGGGGGGACGCGGGTGTGCTGCTGATCCACGGATTGACAGGAACGCCGACCGAGATGCGCTGGGTAGGGCAGGGCCTCAATCGCGCCGGCTTCACCGTTTACGGCATGCAGCTTGCCGGGCATTGCGGGGATGAAGACGATCTGCTCGATACCCGTTGGCAGGACTGGATCCAGAGCGTGCGAGATGCGGTGGACCAATTCCGGCCCACCGTGAGCCACCTGTTCGTCGCCGGGCTTTCGATGGGCGCCGTGCTCGCACTGAAAATCGCGATTGAACGCCCGGAAGAGATCGATGGCCTGGGCATCTATGGCGCCAGTTTTCGCTACGATGGCTGGAGCATTCCAGCGTGGTCGCGCATAGGCGCCTATCTGTTGCCGCTTGCGCGTCCCTTGCACATCGGCAGACATCGACGATTCCTCGAACAGCCGCCCTATGGCATCAAGGACGACAAACTCCGCAAATTCATTTTTGAGCGCATGGCGGGTGGCGACAGCGCCGCGGCGGGATTGATCGGAAATCCCTGGCACTCGCTGGCCGATATGTACGAATTGAGTGGCATCGTGCGTCGCCAGCTGCCGCGGGTTCGAGCGCCCTGCATCGTGATCCACGCCGCCAACGATGACGTCGCCAGCGCGAAGAACGCGCATCTGGTCGTCGATCGGGTCAGCGCTCCAACAGAACTCGTCTTGCTCGAAAACAGCTACCACATGATCACCATAGATCGCGAGCGCCACATTGTCTTTAAACGATCAGCCGAGTTTTTTAAAAGGATCATGGACGGGGCGGCTGGTGCGAATTAACCGCTTTCGACGCTTCGCCGGATGACAGGGCTCAATCAATTGGAACCCGATGGCCTGATCGCCGCTTTTTGCGCGCATCCGCCGATCGGTTTCGCTACAGCGGATTTGCCCATCGCGGCGCCGGCATTCCATACGCGTTTCGATTTGCTGACGACGGCCAACGCCTCTTTGCGAGCGCGTGTTCGCGCGCTGCCGTTCTATCGATATTGGGCAACCGTGTTGCGGCCAAGGACACTGTTCGTTGGAACGACCGTGTCCGAATACGCCTTGTTCAACGAAGGGGTATCTCCCTCGCGATTGATTGCGACGCTCAAGAGTGACGTTGCCCCCGGCTATCCCATTCTGATCATCAGAGACATCCCTCAGCGCTCTCCGTTGCTCCGCACCCTGGAGAACGACTTTGCGGACGCGGTCGTGAACGAGGCGGTCGGCGCCGGATTTGTCATCGTCGAGGGTCAGGCGCTGGCGTACGTACCGATCGACTTCGATTCCATCGAGACCTACCTGTCCAGGCTATCCGCATCGCGTCGCAAGAACATCCGACGCAAACTGCGCGCGCGCGCTGCACTCGACGTGGAAGTGCTTGCTACCGGCGCCGCCTGTTTCGATGACGAGGCGTTAAGATCCGAACTGTATGGTCTGTATTTGAACGTGTACCGACAGAGCGATCTGAAGTTTGACCTGTTGAGCGCCGGATTCTTTTCCAGAGTGTTTCGCGCCGCCGACGATAAGGGCGTTGTTTTTATTTATCGGCACCACGGCGAGCTGATTGGATTCAATCTTTGCTACATCCACGAAGGTCGCTTGGTCGACAAATACATCGGCCTCGCATATCCGCAAGCGAAGCGGCTGAATCTATATTTCGTGAGCTGGTTTTTAAATCTGGAATACGCGTTGAGCCATGGCCTGAATACCTATGTTGCCGGCTGGACGGATCCCCAGGTGAAACTGGAGTTGGGAGCGCGCTTTACCTATACCCGACACGCGGTATATGTCCGCAATCGGCTACTGCGGGCGATCCTGCGTCTTGCGTCCACACAATTCGAGTCGGATCGCGATTGGCGAGATGTCGCAAAACCCGATCATTCTTGATTTCGACGGTTCCGTCCGGGATTTCGAAGGGTGCGATCGGACCGATCTATCGGCATGGCAGGAAGCCATCCGCTTTGGATGCTCATGGACCAAGCTGAAGGCGTTGGAAAAAGTTCTGGACGCTTCGATGCCTCCGGAACATGGAACCGTGCTGTTTGGAAGCGGTGATTATCATCACCTGACGTATCTGCTGCTCAAGCGCTTGGCGGCTGTCGAACCGTTTGAACTGATCGTCTTCGACAATCACCCGGACAACATGCGCTATCCGTTCGGCATCCACTGCGGTTCCTGGGTACGCTGGGCTTCGCGCTTGCCGTTCATCAGGCATGTCCACGTCGTGGGTATTACCTCGTCCGACGTGTCGCGCGCCCACTGGTGGGAGAACAATCTTCGGCCCCTGATTTCGGAACGCGTGACCTATTGGTGTACCGGGGTCGATGTCGGATGGTCGCGTCGTCTGGGCCTCGCGCACGCGTTCGAGCAGTGCGCCGGCCCTGACCAGATGATCGAGCGTCTTGCCGGGATGGCGAAGGGTTCCTCGGCGCCGATTTACATATCGATCGACAAGGACGTGTTCAGCGCCGAGGTGGCGCGTACCAACTGGGATCAAGGACAGTTCTCGATGCGGAACCTCCTCGATGCAATCGATCTCTTCAGCGGCCGGATCATCGGCAGCGATATCACGGGAGAGGTCTCGACCTATCGATATCAAACTTGGTGGAAACGATGGATGAGCGGTTGGGATGGCCAGGAAACAGCTCCGGCGGCCCTCATTGACGATTGGCAACACGAGCATGCATTGCTCAATCGCAGTCTGGTGGGCGCGCTGGGTGCGGCGTCGTAGCGCGCCTCGCGTTGCGCGCAAAGAACGCGACGATCAGGTCGTCTTGACCAGGATTTTTCGAGGCTGCGTTTCCGACCATCCCAGACCCAGAATCCCGGCAAAGATGGCCACGCACCCCAGCACCTTTTGCAAGGTAATCGGCTCGTTGAATAGCCACGCCGAAAGCACCAGCACGCTGACGATTTCAAGATGGGATGCGGCGAAAGCAGGCCCGATGGGAACCCGTTTGAGCAAGGTCATCCAGATGCCGAACGCGCCGAGATAACCGACCAAACCACCATAGACCCAAGGCTGACCGATTATTCTCAATAGCCAGGATATATTCCACTCCAGCGGCGCGGCGTGATCGGCGGCATATTTGAGACTGATTTGAGCAACGGTATCGAACGCAGTCAATGTCAGGAATCCAACCACGTAGAATCTGCGCATTATCCTAGTCCCACTGCAGCAACGCCGATTGCGACGAGCGCGATGCTGATGAATCGCAACGGAGTGATCTTTTCTGCAAAGACGATACGGCCGCCTATCGTCACCACCACGATATTGACGGACGCCAGCAGTACCCCCACGGAAAGGGGGATGACGGAAAGAAATGCCAGCCACAGAACCAACTCGACAACGTAGCAGGCAATGCCGACCCACAGCCAGGGGCGCCGTACCATATGCTCCCAGTGCGCGCGGCCAATGGCTCCCTTTGGTTCGAGCGCCGCGGCTTTGAAGATCAACTGCCCGCTTGCGTCGAGGGCAACGGTCAGGAGCCATAGAACGAACGCAGTTGTCGACATCATCGTTCCTGGAGGGGCGCTGACGTGAATCGAGCTTCAGTTTTATTGCTGATCGTTTTCGTCGGCTTGGGATTCGCCGCCTGGGCGACCGATTCCATCACCCTGAAAGGCGAGTGGACCGTGTACACGGTGGCATGCGAAGGAGGGCCATGGCAAGGCAATCGATGCGGCGGCAAGCTCGTGCCCTCGAAGCTCTACCGATTCCGTGCGCTGAAGGCACACCGCGAGGTTCTTTTCTGGACGGCCGGAGGACAGGAGCCGTCGGGAAAGTATAGCGATTGCGAGATTTCGGATGGACGCAACTGGTTTTGCGGCGCAAATGCCGATGTGGGACGAACAATTACCCATCACATGGTGCACGGTCGCCCCTTCCCCGATCCCCAAGTCCCCACGATTTCATTCCATGAAGTGCCGAAATGGCGCTGGGGTCTTATGCAATTGGGTATTCCGACCGGGAGCGATGCCACAGAATGAAAGCGCTGAATCCATGTGGTTCAGTCGATCACTTCAAGGCAATACATGACCATCTCCAGATACTCAAGAGTCATGCTGAAGTTGTATGGAACACTCGCTTTAACGGTTGCTGGTGTCATCGCACTCCCCGATCCTGTGCTGGCACAGGAAGCGCCAACGGGAATATGGAAGACCATTGACGATGCGAGCGGCAAGCCGCGCGCCTTGGTGAGCATCGTGGAGTTCAAAGGCGTGCTCACCGGCAAGGTCGAAAAGCTGTTTTACGAAGTTGGCGACGAGCGGAACCCGCGCTGCATGATGTGCAGCGATGCGCGCAAGGATCAGCCGGTCATTGGCATGACGATCCTGTCGGGCCTCAAACGCGAGGGCAACGCAATGGTCTGGTCCGGGGGCGAGATTCTCGACCCGGACAACGGCAAGATCTACAAGAGCAAAGCCACCCTGGTCGATGGCGGCCGCAAGCTCGAAGTGCGCGGATACGTCGGTTTAACGGTATTCGGTCGCACCCAAACCTGGCTTCGCGAACCTTGACGATGAGCGGACGGACATGCATCCCGCCAACGGTGCGTTGCGGGCAAGGCCCCCCTTCCGGCCGACGCGCCGCTGACGGTCGTCGATCGATCTGCGCAACCGTGGATTCGCATCGAGACGCAACTTGGAACGGCTTCGGATGTCCGACCAGCGATCGTCGCGCCGCGATGCCTGTGTGCGAAGGTTCTTCTCGTTCGGTTTTCCCACCCATCTGAATCGGCGTACCTCATGTTCTTCAGCGGCATCGGATCGGCCACGCCCGCCACGCGCTACACCAAGGCCGAATGCCTGGAGGCATTCCAGAATTCCGAATGGTTCGCGCGCCTCGACGCGCGTTCGCACCTGATCGCCCGCACCGTTCTCCAGCGCGACAACGGCATCGAAGCGCGAAGGCTTTCGCTAGCTTCGCTCGCCGAGGTTTTTCGCATCGACCCGGATACGCTCGCGCAGCGCTTTCTCGCAAATGCGCCCGCGCTCGCGGCCGAGGCGGCTGCGCGCGCGCTTGCCGATGCGGGTCTGGCGGCGCACGAGATCGACGCCGTCGTCGTGAGCACCTGCACGGGTTATCTGTGTCCGGGACTCTCCGGCCACGTGGTCGAGCGCCTAGGCCTGCGCTCGTCGGTGCAGGGGTTCGACCTGGTCGGTCAGGGCTGCGCGGCGGCCATCCCGAATCTTCAACTCGGCAACGCGCTGCTCGCATCGGATTCCTGCGAGCACGTGCTGTCGATCTGCGTCGAGGTCAGCAGTGCCGCGATGTATCTGGACGCCGACCCCGGCGTGCTGATCAGCGCATGCCTGTTCGGCGACGGCGCCGGCGCCGCGGTGCTGTCGCGCGCGCCGCGCTCGTTGGGCCGGCGCATCGAGTGGCAAGGCAGCACCTCGTTGATCGAGCCGGCCGAACGCACCGCGCTGATGTTCGAGCAGCGCCAGGGCATGCTGCGCAACGTCCTCACGCGCGCCGTCCCCGCGCTCGCGGCCGACTATGCGGGACGCGTGCTCGACACCATGCTGGAACGGGCCAACATCAAGTCGGACGACGTGAGCGCGTGGATCATGCATGCCGGCGGGCGCGACGTCTTGCTCGCGCTCGAACGCCGCTTCGATCTCGAACCCGAGGACTTCCGCTACAGCGCCGCGATGCTGCGCGAATACGGCAACCTGTCGAGCGCGTTCGTCTATTTCGTCCTGCAGGCCGCGATCGCCGACGAGGCACCGGGCGGATGGTGGTGGCTGTCGGCATTCGGCGCCGGCTTCAGCTGTCACGGTGCATTGCTCAAGGTCGAGTGATGTTGGGCGTCTCGCGGCATAGCATCGTTCTCGCGCGGAAGATCTGATCATGACGATGACCAGGGTCGTGGCGGCCGAGACGCTCGATGGTCTTCGCGAGAATGACCCCGCCGCGATCCGCTCGCGTCGCGATCTGCAACGCGTCCATCGCGTGATGGGCACGGGCGCGATCGTGCTGCGCGCACTGCGCGATCTGCCGATGCTCGCCGATGCGAACGCGCCGCTGCGCATTCTCGAACTCGGCGCGGGCGATGGCAGCCTCATGCTCGGCGTCGCGTGCGCCCTAAAAGGCACGTGGCCACCGGTCGACCTGACGCTGCTCGATCGCCAGAACCTGGTCGAGCGCGCGACCGTCGAGCGTTATGCGGCGGCAGGCTGGACCGCGACCGCGGAGGTTGTCGACGTGCGCGACTGGATCGCCAGTGCAGCAGATGCATCGCTCGAGCACGAACCTCGCGCACGCTGGGACCTGATCGTCGCGAATCTCTTCCTTCACCATTTCGACGGCGACGCGCTCGCGATGCTGTTGGCCACCATCGCATCGCAGGCACGTTGCTTCTTCGCCTGCGAGCCGCGGCGCGCGTGGGTGCCGCTCGCCGGCAGCCATCTGATCGGCGCGATCGGTGCGAACGCGGTGACGCGCGAAGACGCGGTGTTGAGCGTCCACGCCGGCTTTCGCGACGACGAACTCACCGCACTGTGGCCGCATCGGTGGGACGGCTGGACGCTGACGGAATATCCGGCCGGGCTCTTCAGCCACTGCTTTCGCGCCGAGAAGCTTGATGCTGCGCGCGAACACAGGCACTGATGGAAGACGCATACGATGCCGTGATCGTCGGCGCTGGTCCGGCCGGATCGACCGCTGCCATCCTGCTCGCGCGCGCGGGCTGGTCGGTGGCCGTGGTCGAGAAGCAGCGCTTCCCGCGTCGCAAGGTCTGCGGCGAATGCATCGCCGCAAGTAATCTGCCGCTGCTCGACGCGCTCGGCATCGGAGGCGACTTCATAGCGACGGCGGGACCGGAGCAACGTCAGGTCGCGTTGATGTTCGGCGAGCGGACCGTGGTCGCCGACCTGCCTGCCGCCCCCGACCCACGGCATCGCTGGGGTCGCGCGCTCGGCCGAGAAACGCTCGACACGCTGCTGCTCGACGCGGCGCGCGGCGCCGGCGCGGTGGTGCTGCAGCCGTGGGCTGTGCAGGCGATAGACGGGCCCGCAGGCGCGCATGGTTGCGAGATTCGCGCGATCGAATCCGACGAGAAGAAGACCTTGCGCGCATCGCTAGTGATCGCCGCGAACGGCTCTTGGGAGCCCTTGCCTTCGAACCGTGAGACACAACGCATCGATCGGCGTCCCGACGACCTGTTCGCATTCAAGGCGAACTTTCGCGGCGCGGCGCTGGCCGATGGCTTGCTGGCCGTGCTGGCCGTGCTGGCTTTCGATGGCGGCTATGGCGGCATGGTGGTTGCGGACCGGCGCGTGACGACGCTGGCGTGCTGCGTGCGCAGGGACCGACTCGATGCGTCCCGAGGCGATGCACCGGGCGCGCGTGCCGGCGAGGTCGTCGAGGCCTTGTTGAGGCGCGAGTGCCGCGGTGTCGAAGCGGCGCTGGGCGCCGCTGAGCGCGACGGTGCGTGGCTCGCGTCCGGTCCGCTGGACCCGGGCATCCGGCTGCGTGAAGACGATGCATTGTTTCGCATCGGCAACGCGGCGGGGGAAGCGCATCCGATCATCGGCGAAGGCATGAGCATGGCGATCCAGTCGGCATGGTGTCTGTGCGCCCACCTGATCGCCTCGCGTGTTCGCGGCGGCATCGTGGCCGATGTCGGGTGGCAGCGCGCGATCCGTCAGCGCTACGTGGCCGACTGGCGCCGGCAATTCACACCCCGCCTGCGACTGGCCGCGGCGTTCGCGCACCTCGCGATGCGGCCTGCCGTATTTGCACCGGTGTTCGGATTGGTCGGACACTGGCCCGCGTTGCTCACACGTGCGGCCGCGTGGAGCGGCAAGATACGATGCGTACCAAATCCAGGGGACATTCCATGACGACGAGTATCGAAAGGCTGCGCGCGATTCTGGTGAAGGACTATCAGCTCGATGCCGAAAGGCTCACGCTCGAAGCGCCGCTCGAAGGCCTGGGCATCGATTCGCTCGGCGTCGCAGAACTGCTGTTCACGATCGAAGACGAGTTCAAGATCAAGCTGCCGTCCGATGCAGTGCCGCTCACGACGGTGGGCGAGGTGGCTCGCTACATCGACGAGCTCGTCGTGGCTCAGCATGGTGAAGGGCAAGGGTAGGCT
>JBBQCA010000101.1:0-11372 GCA_038318315.1 Burkholderiales bacterium
GGGGTCGTCATCGAAGGCAGCAGCGCGCTCGACGAATCCATGCTGACCGGAGAACCGCTGCCGGTCACCAAACGGATCGGTGACAAACTCATCGGTGCCACGCTGAACACCAGCGGTGCTTTGCTGATGCGCTCCGAGCACGTGGGATCGGCGACCGTGCTCTCACAGATCGTCCAGATGGTGTCGCAGGCGCAGCGTTCGAAGGCACCGATGCAACGCATGGCCGACTCGGTGGCCGCGTACTTCGTCTACAGCGTCGTCGGCATCGCGTTTCTGACGTTCTTCGCTTGGGGATTTTTCGGTCCGCAGCCGAGCTGGGTTTATGGGCTGATCAACGCGGTGACCGTGCTGATCATTGCCTGCCCGTGCGCACTGGGGCTGGCCACGCCGATGTCCATCATGGTCGCCACCGGTCGTGGTGCCACGCAGGGCGTGCTGTTCCGCGATGCCGCCGCCATCGAAAACCTTTGCAAGATCGATACGCTGATCGTCGACAAGACCGGCACGCTGACTGAAGGCAAGCCGGCGTTCGAACGGGCGGTGGGCGCCAATGGCTTCAGCGAGGACGAGGTGCTGCGCCTGGCAGCCAGTCTCGATCAGGGCAGCGAGCATCCCTTGGCAGCGGCCATCGTCAACGCGGCGCGTGATCGCAAGCTGGCTCTTGAGAAGGCCGAGCAGTTCGACTCCGCGTCGGGAATCGGCGTGAAGGGCGTTGTGGGTGGCAAGCCCCTGGCCATCGGCAACGCGACACTAATGCAGCAACTCGGCATCGACGTGGCGCTGCTGGCGAGCCAGGCCGAAGAACTGCGCGGCCAGGGCGCCAGCGTGATGCATCTGGCCGTGGACGGCAAGCTGGCGGGATTGCTCGCGGTCTCCGATCCGGTCAAGGCCACGACGGCGGATGCGCTGGCGTCGCTGCGCAAATCCGGGCTACGCATCATCATGGCCACCGGCGATGGCCTCACCACGGCGCAGGCCGTGGGCAAGCGACTGGGCATCGATGAAGTGCACGGCGAGGTCAAGCCGGCCGACAAGCTGCAACTTGTCGAACGCCTGCAGAAGGAAGGCCGAATCGTCGCGATGGCCGGTGACGGCATCAACGACGCCCCGGCCCTGGCCAAAGCCAACGTCGGCATCGCGATGGGCACAGGCACGGACGTGGCGATGAACAGCGCGCAACTCACGCTGGTCAAGGGTGATCTGCGCGGCATCGCGACGGCACGCGCGCTGTCAGTCGCCACCGTGGCCAACATGAAGCAGAACCTCGGCTTCGCCTTCATCTACAACATGCTGGGCGTGCCGCTGGCCGCTGGGGTGCTGTTCCCCTTCACGGGTTGGCTCCTGTCGCCGATGATCGGCGCGCTGGCGATGAGCCTCAGCTCGGTCTCGGTGATCAGCAACGCGCTGAGACTGAGGATCACGGTGCTCAGACCGGACTGATTCGGCTGGCGCGGGTGCGGTGGACATCCACGCCCATGGCTCGCGGGCAGACTGCGGCCGAAAGGTATGGAGCATCGCCATGCGCACGGCGGTCTAGGGCCGGCGGTGGCCTGTCGCGGTGACGCTTCAACTGGCCGTAGCTGAACCGCGAGTTGCTACTTCCGCCGAGACACCATGACGGCTGCCGCAACAATGACAACCACCAGAATCAGAACGCCGACCATCCAGCCTCCCGAATCCATCACAGAGTACCAATCACCCATCGATCCGTTCATCATGCCTTGCTCCTCGATCGGCAACGGCCCTGATCAGGGAAATTGACGCGACTGGCAAAGCGTACGCGTGCGTGGCGCTTCTTGTATGTGCGCCAGGGCGCGCTGCAGATCAATCGGGCCTTGCAATGCGGGCGCCGATGGATGCTTCGAAGCCTTCTTCTGCCATCATCGATTCATGCGACTGAACCTGAACGAACCGTTCGTCCAACAGGTGAACAGCAAATGCGTTTACCAAGTCCCCGCATATCTGTTACCGAGGTCGCCGGTCCGCACACCGCGTTCTGGTACGCGTACGGCTGACACTGACGCCGACGCGCATGACGAATCCTGAGAGCGTCGACACCGCGCGCCCCGGCGAAGGCAGGTCTGGGGTGTCCGATCTCCTGCTGGACATCGCGCGCGCCGACGGCTCGACCGCCCTGCAGAAGCTCGGGTCGCGGCTGGATGGCCTGAGCCAGGCCGAAGCCGACTCACGCGTGAAGCAATACGGGATGAACACGATTGCCCGCGAGGAGCGGCAGTCGGCGCTGATGCGTCTGCTGAGCAATGTGAAGAACCCCCTGGTCCTGCTGCTCACGGCGCTCGGCGTGCTGTCGTTCCTCACCGGGGACCTGCGCGCCACGGCCGTCATCTTCGTGATGGTCGTGCTGGGCGTGGTGCTGCGCTTCATCCAGGAGATGCGGGCCGATAACGCAGCCGAGAAGCTGAAGGCGATGGTCAGCAACACGGCGACCCTGGTGCGCGACGGCAAGGAGGTCGAGGCGCCGCTCAGGACGCTGGTGCCGGGCGACGTCATCCGGCTGGCGGCCGGCGACATGGTTCCTGCCGACGTGCGGGTGCTGTCCGCCAAGGACCTGTTCCTGAACCAGTCGGCGCTCACGGGGGAGTCGCTGCCCGTGGAGCGGAAGGCCGAGGCCCCGACCGTCGACGCGCAGAACCCGCTGGAGTTGCCCGACATCTGCTTCATGGGCTCCAACGTCGAGAGCGGCAGCGCCACCGCCGTGGTGGTCCACACCGGCGACAAGACCTACTTCGGGTCACTGGCCGCCAGCATCGTCGGGCAGCGCCAACTGACCAGCTTCGACAAGGGGATCAACAAGTTCACCTGGCTGATGATCGGGTTCATCGCGGTGATGGTGCCGGCAGTCTTCCTGATCAACGGGCTGTTCAAGCACGACTGGCTGGAGGCCTTCCTGTTCGCGATGGCGGTAGCCGTCGGACTCACGCCCGAGATGCTGCCGATGATCGTAACGGTCAACCTCTCCAAAGGTGCTTTGGCCATGGCCGCCAAGAAGGTGATCGTCAAGCGCCTGAACGCGATCCAGAACTTCGGCGCGATGGATGTGCTGTGCACCGACAAGACCGGCACGCTCACGCAAGGCAAGATCGCGTTGGAAAAGCACCTCGACGCGCACGGCGACCCCAGCGAAAAGGTGCTCCACTACAGCTACCTGAACAGTTACCACCATACCGGGCTGAAGAATCTGCTCGACGAGGCGATCCTCGCCCACGAGGAGTTGGAGGAGCGCCTGAAGGCCAAGGAGATTTACCGCAAGATCGACGAGATTCCCTTCGATTTCGTGCGGCGGCGGATGTCGGTGGTCGTCGAGGACACGACCGGCCTGAACACTCTGATCTGCAAGGGCGCCGTCGAGGAGGTGCTGGGCCTGTGCACGAAGGTGGAAGTCCAGGGCGAGGTGATCGAGGTGCTGCCCGAGCACGATGCCAAACGCCGACAGATCGCCGACGACCTGAACGGCCAGGGCTTCCGCGTGATCGCCGTAGCCTACAAGCAGATGCCCGGCGCGGCGGACGAGCCTACCTATGGCGTGAAGGACGAGTCCGACCTCATCCTGCTCGGCTTCCTGGCCTTCCTCGATCCGCCCAAGGACACCGCTGCCGACGCGCTGAAGCGGCTCAAAGGCCTGAGCGTGGACGTCAAGATCCTGACCGGCGACAACGAAATCCTCACTGCCTACCTCTGCAAGGCCGTAGGCATGCCGGTCGAGCATCTCCTGCTGGGCACCCGGATCGAGGCAATGAGCGAGACCGAACTGGCCGAAGCGGTCGGCCTGACCAGCGTCTTCGCACGCCTGGCCCCGGCGCACAAGGAACGCGTCATCCGGGCGCTGCAGAGTAAGGGCCATGTCGTGGGCTTCATGGGCGACGGCATCAACGACGCGCCGGCGCTGAAGGCCGCCGACGTCGGCATCTCGGTCGACAGCGCGGTGGACATCGCCAAGGAGTCGTCCGACATCATCCTGCTCGAGAACAGTCTGGTGGTGCTCGAGCAGGGGGTGCTGGAAGGCCGGCGCGTGTTCGGCAACATCGTCAAGTACATCAAGATGGCCGCGAGCTCAAACTTCGGCAACATGTTCAGCGTCGTCGGCGCCAGTGCGTTCTTGCCCTTCCTGCCCATGTTGCCGATCCAGGTGCTGACCAACAACCTGCTGTACGACTTCTCGCAGACGACCATCCCCACCGACACGGTCGACGCCGAGTGGCTGACCCGGCCACGCAAGTGGGAGATCGACAGGATCCTGCGCTTCATCCTGTTCATCGGGCCGATCAGTTCGATCTTCGACTACCTGACATTCTTCATGATGCTGTACGTGTTCGAGGCCTGGCAGGACCCGGCGCTGTTCCACACCGGCTGGTTCGTCGAGTCGCTCTTCACGCAGACGCTGATCATTCACGTCATCCGCACGAACAAGATTCCCTTCATCCAGAGCCGCGCCAGCTGGCCGCTCATGCTGACTTCGGTGCTCATCGTCACGATCGGCGCGCTACTCACGGTTTCACCGCTGGCCGACGTGCTCGCGCTCGTCCCGCTGCCCGGTCTGTACTGGCTGCTGCTCGCCGGAATACTGCTGTGCTATCTGCTGCTGACCCAGTGGGTCAAGACATGGTTCTATCGCCGGTTTGGCGAATAGCGAACTGGTCGACTGCGCGGCTGAAGACTTCAAGGAAACAGTTCGATCGAAAGGCCGGCCGCCTTCTCGGATCTTCGACCGAGAACGGCGCGACCGTCTGCGCGAAGGTCCAGACGTGGCCTTCGGGATCGCGCGCCCGGTAGGTGCGCTCGCCGTAGAACTGGTTGGCGGGTTCCATCAGGATCACCGTGCCAGCAGCGCGCGCCTGCGCACAGTGCGCGTCGAGGTCGCTGTCCAGATGGACATGGACGGTCTCGGTGTTCTTGCCCTCGGCACTGGCCGGGCTGCGCGTGTAGTCTGCCCATTCGCCACCCACCATCAGATAGCCGTTGCCGAAGCGCAATTGCGAATGCCCCAGCGTGCCGTCGGGATTGGTGATCACCATGCTGCGCTCGAAGCCGAAGGCGCGTTGGCGCCACCCCCGGAGGGGAAAGGAGCGATCAATGCGAAGCCGCGAGCCGCTCCATGAAGCGCTCGCATTGCGCGAGCTGTTCGAGCGCGACGAACTCGTCGGGCGCATGCGCCTGCGCGATGTCGCCGGGGCCGCAGATTACCGTCGGGATCCCGATCCGCTGGAACAATCCCGCTTCGGTCCCGTACGAGACCTTGCCCACCGCGTCGTTGCGCGACAGTCGCCGCGCGAGCTTGACGATCGCGTCGTCTTCGTGCGCGGCGAGGCCTTCGGTCGAGTTCTCCCAAGTCATCTCGATCTTCGCGACCGCATCGACATCCTTCATCTCGGCTTCAAGCTGCTTCGCGTAGTCGCAGATTTCCGCATACAGCGCGTCCGCCGAGGCCGACGGCAAGGTGCGCATGTCGAACTGCACTTCGCAGTCCTTTGGAATCACGTTGGCCGCGATGCCGCCACGGATCACGCCGGTCGACAGCGTCGAATAGGGCACGTTGAATCCGTAGTCGCGCACTTCGGTAGCGGCCAGGCGATCGGCGATATCGCGTATGAAGACGATCAGCCTGGCCGCGTATTCGATCGCGTTGACGCCGTGCGTGACGTAGCTCGAATGCGCCTCGCGTCCGTGCACGTGACAGCGAAACCGATGCGTGCCCTTGTGCGCGATGATCGGTTGCATGCTGGTCGGCTCGCCGACGATGCAACCGGCAGCGACCAGGCCGATCGCTTCGATGTCGGCCAGCAGACCGCGCACGCCGATGCAGCCGATCTCTTCGTCGTACGACAGCGAATAGTGGATCGGCGCGTCGAGCACGCCGCTGTTGATCGCGTCCCGAAAGCGCGGCGCGTGGGCCAGCGCGATGCCGACGAAACCCTTCATGTCGGCCGAACCGCGTGCATACAGCTTGTCGCCGGCGATCGTCGCGGTGAAGGGATCGGTACTCCACTCCTGACCGTCGACCGGAACCGTGTCGGTATGGCCCGAAAGAATCAGGCCGGGCTTCTCACCTTCACCGAGCGTCGCGAAGAGATTGGCCTTGACGCTTTTTGCATCGTAGGTCAGGCGCGTCTTCGCGCCGAGCTTTTCCAGATGGTCGCGTGCCCATTCGATCAGCCCCAGATTCGAATCGCGCGACGTGGTGTTGAACGCGATCAGGCGTTCGATCATTGCGAGCGCTTCCTTCGACGGCGCGTCCGGCGAAGCTTGCGATGGCGCGTGTTCCGGAGGCGGGATTTTCGTGTCGTTGCGTGGTGACGGCGCAGTGGTTTGAAGTCGCGTATTCATGATGCCTTCTCGTCCTGCAAAGAAGGGCATTTTACGCCTCGGACGATGACAGCCCCGAGGTTGCCTCCGCGTTGGCGCCGGGGCCGAACCCGGCGAGGAGATCGTTGAGATGACACGCCGACGCGTGTCCGCTCCCGACCGACTTGAGCAGCGGCCGCTCGCGGCTGCAGCGATGCTCGGGCACGTCCTTCGCGCGCGGGCAGCGCGGATGAAAATGACAACCCGATGGCGGGCTGATCGGCGATGGTATTTCCCCGCGTATGGCGGTGAAGACGCGTTTCCGCACTTCGAGCGTGGGCGTTTCGGCCAGCAGTGCCTGCGTGTATGGATGATTGGGATGCGCGAACAAATCGAGC
The DNA here is from genome assembly GCA_038318315.1 of Burkholderiales bacterium. Taxonomy (GTDB): domain Bacteria; phylum Pseudomonadota; class Gammaproteobacteria; order Burkholderiales; family Burkholderiaceae_D; genus CAHJXF01. Next base: position 6,699 of record JBBQCA010000101.1, read on the forward strand.
GTCGACGCCGACTCGACGATGCGACCGAGATACATGATCAACACGCGATCGGACAGATGCCGCACCACGCCGAGGTCGTGACTGATGAACAGGTACGTGAGCTGCGGCCCCGCACCATCGGCCGCACTGTCGCCATTGCGCAGTTGCATGAACAGATTGAGCACCTGCGCCTGGATCGATACGTCGAGCGCGGCGACGGCTTCGTCGCACACCAGCAGTTCGGGTTCGACCGCCAGTGCGCGCGCGATGCCGATGCGTGCGCGCTGGCCGCCCGAGAACTGATGGGGATAACGGCGCAGCGCCGAAGCATCGAGCCCTACCCGTGCGAGCAGGTCGACCGCGCGCAGGTGCCGCTCCTTTTTCGGCCAGAGCGCATGCGCGATCGGCGCTTCGGCGATCAGATCGACGACGCGCATGCGCGGATTGAGCGATGCATAAGGGTCCTGAAAGATCATCTGCACCGCGAGGCGCTGCCGCGCGCTGGATGTCGACCCCGGGCCGATCTCCTGTCCCTTCCACCAACGCGTGCCGGAGGTGGGCGCATACAGACCCGCGACGATCCGGCCCAGCGTCGATTTGCCGCAGCCCGATTCGCCGACCAGCCCGACGACCTCGCCCTTCGCGATCACCAGATCGACGCCGTCGACCGCATGAACCACGCGCGGGTCGGTCTTGCGTCTGAGCGCGCTTGCGATGCGCGTGGAAAGGTCGGACGTCTGGACGAAGCGTTTCGAGACGCCGCGAAGTTCGAGCAGGACCTCGGTCACGGGATCCCCTCGACATCGATCGGATGAAAGCATCGCAGGCTGCGTCCCGATGTGTCGATCACCGATGGCGGTTCGATCAGGCAGGCATCGGTCGCGCGCGAGCAGCGCGGTCGGAATGCGCAGCCCTGCGGCAGATGCGCGAGCGATGGCGGGGTGCCGGGGATTTGCGCGAGCCGGCGCGCGTTGCAGTCCGTGCCGGTCGGGCCGCGCGCGGTCGCGGCAGCCGGCGTCGAGTCGATCAGTCCGCGCGTGTAGGGATGTCGCGGGGCTTCGAGGATCTCGGCGGTGGTGCCCGACTCGACGATGCGGCCCGCGTACATCACGGCAACACGATCGGCGAGCCCTGCGACGACTGTGAGGTCGTGGGTGATCCAGATCAGCGAGGTGTTCGATTCGCGAATCAGGGCCTGCATCTCGGCCAGGATCTGCGCCTGGATCGTCACGTCGAGCGCGGTGGTGGGCTCGTCGCAGATGATCAGGTCGGGATGGTTCAGCAAGGCGATCGCGATCGCGACGCGCTGGCGCATGCCGCCCGAAAGCTGATGCGGATACGCGGACAGGCGTTCGCGTGGCGATGGGATGCCGACCCGCGCGAGCGCTTCGACCGCGCGCTCGCGCATCGCGCTGCGCGACAAGCGCGGAGATCCCTGATGCGCCGCTAGCGTCTCGATCATCTGCGTGGCGATCGAGAGGACGGGGTTCAGCGTCATCATCGGATCCTGGAAGATCATCGCGATGCGGTTGCCGCGCAGGCGGCGCATCGCGTTGTCGTCGAGGCTGCGCAGATCGACGCCTTGCTGATCGATGCCGCTGAAGGCCATGCTGCCCTCGACGATGCGACCCGGCGCATCGATCAGCCGCATGATCGAGAGGCCGGTGATCGACTTGCCCGAGCCCGACTCGCCGACCAGCCCCACCACTTCTCCTGCACGCACCGCGAGATCGACACCGTCGACCGCGCGCACCACGCCGGCCTTCGTGAAGAAGTGCGTCCTGAGATTCGCGAGGGCCAGCACCGGCTTCGATTCGGCGGTCGCTGGCCTCATCGCGATCTCAGCTTCGGATCGAGCATGTCGCGCAGTCGATCGGCCACCAGGTTCAGCGCGACGATCAACAGCACCAGCGCGACACCCGGATAGACGCTGATCCAGTACTTGCCCGCGAACAGCACCTGGAAGCCATTGGCGATCAACAGCCCGAGCGATGGCTCGGTAATCGGCACGCCGAGCCCGAGGAACGAGAGCGTCGCTTCGAGCGCGATCGCCGAGGCGACCTGCAAGGTCGCGACCACGATCAACGGCGGCAGGCAATTGGGCAGCAGATGCCGGAACACGATGCGCGTCGTCGACAGTGCCAGCCCTCGCGCGGCCTCGATGTATTCCTTCCTCCGCTCGACCAGCGCGGTACTGCGCACGGTGCGCGCGTAGTAGGCCCATTGCACGGCGACCAGCGCGATCACGATGTTGCCCAGCCCCGGCCTGAGGAACGCGAGCAGGATCAGCGCGATCAGGATCGAAGGGAACGACAGCTGGATGTCGGCCAGACGCATCACCAACGCATCGACCTTGCCGCCCGCATAGCCCGCGACCAGACCGAGCGACACGCCGATGATCGCGGCGCAGAGGGTCGAGAGCACGCCGATCGCGACGCTGATGCGCAGGCCGTACACGATCGCCGAGAGCATGTCGCGGCCCTGGCCATCGGTGCCGAGAAGGTAGTGGGCGGTGTGGCCGTCCGCGCCGCCGCCCGCGATGGAACCGGGCGGCAGACGCGCGTCGAGGATGTCGAGATGCGCGAGGTCGTAGGGATCCTGCGGAACGATCCACGGCGCGAAGAGCGCGGCCAGTACGAAGAGCGCGAGCAACACCGTACCCGCGACCGCGATGCGGCTCTCGGCGAAGTCCGCGAGGAAGCGCAAGAGTGGTGAGACAGGTGACGAGAGATGCGGCGGCGACCCGATCGGCGCTACCGGAAGGACGGCCGCGCCCAGCCCCGCATCGAGCAGTGCATCGTCGCGCAGCGTCGGCGGCTCGCTCGCCCGCTCCGTCGACTTCATGCGCTGCCGCCGCTATCGGCCAGGCGCACGCGCGGATCGAGCCACGAGTACGCGATGTCGACGACGAGATTGACGACGATGAAGACCGTCACGATCACCAGCAGATACGCGACGATCACCGGCCGGTCGAGCACGCCGATCGAGTCGATGATGAGCTTGCCCATGCCGGGCCACGCGAAGATAGCTTCGGTCACGATCGAGAACGCGATCACCGATCCGAACTCGAGGCCGATCACGGTGACGACCGGGATCATGATGTTCTTCAACACGTGCACCCCGACCACGCGCGCAGTCGACAGGCCCTTGGCGCGCGCGAAGCGGACGTAGTCGGTCAGCAGTGCCTCGCGCGTACCGGCGCGCACCAGGCGAATGATCAGCGAGAGTTTGAAGAGCGCGAGATTGAACGCGGGCAACAGCAGATGCTTCCATCCGTCGAGCGTAAGGATGGAAAGCTTGAGGCCGAACACGTCGACGGTCGCGCCGCGGCCCGATGCGGGCAGCCAGTCCAGCGACACCGAGAACAGCATGATCAGCATCAGCCCGACCCAGAAGGTCGGCAGCGAGAAGCCGAGGATGGAGCCGCTCATGATGGTCTTGCCCGCGATCGAATCGGGCTTGAGCCCGGCCCACAGGCCGAGCGGAATGCCGAGCGCGATCGCGATCGCCATCGCCACGACCGCGAGCTCCATCGTTGCCGGCATGCGTTCGAGGATCAACTTGATCGCCGGTACGCTGTACGCGTACGAACGCCCGAGGTCGCCCGACAGTGCGCCCGCGATGAAGCGGCCGTACTGGACCCACAGCGGTTGATCGAGTCCGAGCGCCGCACGCGTCGCGGCGATGTCGGCCTGCGTCGCTTCGGGGCTGATCATCACCAGCACCGGATCGCCGATCACATAGACACCCGCGAAGACGATCAGCGACATCGCGAACAGCACGGCGATGCTCTGCAACGAGCGGCGGATGAGGAAGACGAGCATGGGGTTTTGGGCGAGCGCGGCCATGATAGCCTGCGATTTCCCTCGAACGCGTACACCCATCCCCACCCCGGCCCGCCCCTTGAAAGGGAGGGAGTTCTCCATGAACCTCATCGATCGCATCGTTCAATTCCAGTCTGACATCGCGCGCATCCGCCGCGACATCCACGCGCACCCCGAACTGAAGTTCGAGGAAGTGCGCACCGCCGAAATCGTCGCGAACAAGTTGACCGAGTGGGGCTATGCGGTCGATCGCGGCCTGGGCAAGACCGGCGTGGTCGGCACGCTCAAGGTCGGAAGCGGAACCAAGGCGGTGGGCTTGCGCGCCGACATGGACGCGCTGCCGCTCGAGGAGCACAACACGTTCGCGCATCGCTCGCAGAACCAGGGCCGCATGCATGCGTGCGGACACGACGGGCATACCGCGATGCTGCTCGCGGCCGCGCAGTACCTGGCGGAGTCGAAGCATTTCGACGGCACGCTCCACGTGATCTTCCAGCCCGCGGAAGAAGGCGGCGGCGGTGCGCGCGTGATGATCGAAGATGGGCTCTTCGAAAAATTTCCCTGTGACGCGGTGTTCGGCATGCACAACTGGCCGGGCAGCGCCGTGGGTACCTTCGGCGTGACCGCGGGACCGATGATGGCGTCGGCCAATCAGTTCGAGATCGTCGTGACCGGCAAGGGCGCGCACGCGGCGATGCCGAACAACGGCGTCGATCCGATCATGGTCGCAGTCGCGCTCGCGCAGAACCTGCAGACGCTGATCACGCGCAACAAGAAGCCGATCGACACCGCGGTGCTGTCGATCACCCAGATCCACGCGGGCGATGCGTACAACATCATCCCCAACGAAGCGGTGCTGCGTGGCACCGTG
>JBBQCA010000102.1:0-11262 GCA_038318315.1 Burkholderiales bacterium
CGCGGGCGCCCTGCAGGACTACAAGCGCGCCAAGGTGCTGGGCACGACCACGTTCGGCAAGGGCTCGGTGCAGACCATCCTGCCGTTGCCGCCCGATCGCAAGACCGGCATCAAGCTGACCATCTCGCGCTACTACACGCCGAACGGTCGCTCGATCCAAGCGACCGGCATCGTTCCCGACTATGTGGTGGACGACACCGCCCTGGGCAACATCTTCGCGTTCCCGCGAGAGGCCGACCTCGATCGGCACCTGAGCAATACCACCGATACGGCCGCAATCGTTGCGGCCAACGAGGCCGCGCGCAGGGATGCGCTTTCGACCGAAGAGCGCAAGGCCGAAGACGACCGTCGTGCCGCCGCGTTGAAGAAGCCGATCGAGTTCGGCTCCAAGGACGATTACCAGATGCAGCAGGCGTTGCACCTGCTCAAGGGCGAGCCGGTCGAGACCAAGAGCATGACGGCTGCGCTCAATCGCGATCACGTCGATGCCAAGACGAAGGACACGGCGGCACCGAGCAAGACCACCGAGCCGACCACGACTACGACCAAACCCTGATCGTCGAATCAGGCGAAGCCGCTGGTCGCAGTCGCCGATCAGCGGCTTTTTCTTTGGGCCGGCACAATGCGACCAGGCTCATCCACGAACGCCATGAACGACCGACAACTGCTGCGCTATTCGCGCCACATCCTGCTCGACGACATCGGCATCGAGGGTCAGGAGAAGTTGCGCAGCGCGCATGCGCTGGTGATCGGCGCGGGCGGCCTCGGCTCGCCGGCTTCGATCTACCTGGCCGCGAGCGGTGTCGGCAGCTTGACGCTGGTCGATGGCGACGAAGTCGATCTCACCAATCTGCAACGGCAGATCCTGCATGGCACGCCCGACGTCGGCTTGGCGAAAGTCGCGTCGGGCAAGAGCGCGTTGCACAGGCTCAATCCCGATGTCGAGGTCCGCGCGTTGAACGAGCGGGTCGCGGGCGAACGCCTGCAGGCGCTGGTCGCAGACGCCGACGTAGTGCTCGATTGCAGCGACAACTTCGCGACGCGCCACGCGGTCAATCGCGCGTGCGTCGCGGCCGCGAAGCCCCTGGTGTCGGGCGCGGCGATCCGCTTCGACGGGCAGATCGCGAGCTTCGATCTGCGGGTCGTGCCAGCCTCAGCGCCAGCGTCGCCGCACTCGCCCTGCTATGCCTGCCTCTTCCCCGAGAGCGAGGAAGTCGAGGACGTGCAGTGCTCGACGATGGGCGTGTTCGCGCCCTTGACCGGCGTGATCGGCGCGATGCAGGCAGCCGAAGCGGTCAAGCTCGTGGTGGGATTGCCGTCGCTATCGGGACGGCTGCTGCTGTTCGATGCGCGCGCCGCTCACTGGCAGACGATCGTTCTCGAACGCGATCCGCGCTGCCCGGTCTGTGGTAACGACGCGGTCCGTGATGGCGCCGATCCTCACCGCGTCGCCGCTTGAGGCGCAAGCGCGGTCGTAGCAGCGGCTGCGCGGGCCGGCGCGATGTTCGACGGATCGTTCACCCGCGCGAGGCTTTGCAGAAAGCGGTCGGCGTCCTGAAAGCCGATCACGGCCGTGTCCGCAATCATCTTGCCGTCGCGGTCGAAGAACACGATGCCCGGCGGCCCGAACAATTGAAAGCGCTTGAGCATCGCGCGATCGTCGGCGTCGTTCGCGGTCACGTCGGCCTTGAGCAGCAGGAAGTCCTGCATGCGTGAAGCCACGCGCGCATCGGTGTAGGTGTAGCGCTCCATCTCTTTGCACGACACGCACCAGTCGGCATAGAAATCGAGCATCACCGGCCGACCCGCGGCCGCCGCGATGGCAATGCGACGATCGAGGTCAGCGGTGCCCTTGACGATTTCGAAGCGCGGGCCCGCGCCGACCGACGCATTCGCGTCGCCGCTATCCGAAGCACTGCGCGAAGCGCGCTGCGCGAGATGCGCGAGCGGCTGCAGCACATCGCGACCGCCGGTCGCCACGCCGACGAACTCGACCGCTCCCACGAGCAGCAACAAGACCCCGAGGCCTTGGCCCAGCCGCATCACGCCGCGCGCATCGGGCGCCAGCGCGTCGAACACGCGCAGGTACATCGCGCTGACGATCGCGAGCGCCGCCCAGCCGAGCATGATCAACCAGGACGGCACGACCGGCGTGATCATCCACAGCGCGACCGCGAGCAACAGCACACCGAAGAACTGCTTGACCGTATCCATCCACGCGCCTGCGCGCGGCAACAAGGAGCCGGAGGACAGGCCGATCAGCAGCAGCGGCACGCTCATACCGACCGCCAGCGAGAACAGTGCTAGCCCGCCGATCCACACGTCGCGGGTCTGCGAGATATAGAGCAGCGTTCCCGCGAGTGGCGCCGCGACACACGGGCCCACGATCAGCGCGGAGATCGCGCCCATCGCGAACACCCCGGCGAGGCGCCCCGCGCCCAGGCGCTGCGATCCGTCGCCGCGCGCCGCGCCTACGCGTCCCGACCACTGAGCGAGCTTCGCCTGCACATTCGCCGGGACCTGCAATTCGTAGAAGCCGAACATCGATAGCGACAACACCACCAGCACCAGCGCGAACGCGCCGAGCACCAGCGGCGTCTGCAGCATCGCCGCCAGGCCTTCACCGGCGAGACCGGCGGCGATGCCGAGCAGCGTGTACACCAGCGCGAGTCCGAGCGAGTACGCGAGTGCGAGGATGAAGCCGGTGCCGCGCGTGGTCTTCCGGTTCGAATGCGCGTCCGACTGTCCGACGATGATCGACGACAGGATCGGCAGCATCGGCAATACGCAAGGCGTGAACGCGAGCAACAGCCCGAGGCCGACGAAGAGCAGCGCGATCCATCCGAAGTTGCCGCTCTTCAGCGCGCGCTCGATGCGCGACGAGTCGTCGAGGGCGGTCGATCCAGCACGAGCCGACGCGGCATCCGCGCTACCGAGTGAACTCGATGGTCCGCCAGCCGCGGCCAGATTCAGCGACGCGCGCGCGACCTGCGGCGGATAACAGAGCCCTGCGTCGGCACAGCCCTGCGAGGTCGAGAGCAAGGTCACGGAACCGGTCGCGCCCAGCACGGGAATTCGGACCGCGACTTCGTGCCGATAGTGTTCGACATTTTTCCCGAAGGTCTCGTCGAACTTGATCTCGCCCTTGGGCAACACCGGTTCACCCAGGGTCGCGCCGCCCGATGTCGCCGGATCGAGCGCGAACTTGAAACGCTCTCGATAGAGGTAGTAGGCATCGGCGATGCGGTACTTCACTTCGATCGTCTGCGCATCGACCGCTTGTGCGCTGAACTGGAACGCCTGCTCGGGTTCGAGGAAGGTGGTCGCTAGCGCCGAACTCGCCGCCGACATCACGGTGAAAACCGCGAGCGCGAGCAGAGCGCGGACTGCCAAAGACGTGATTGAGCCTGTGGTTTTCATCGTTTGATTTCTTCGCGCGCGTCGTGTGCGCATGCGCGCTCGATCCATTCCAGATATTCCTGCGAACCGCGATCGACGCGCACTGCGACGATCTCCGGCAATTCATAGGGATGATGCTCGCGCAACAACGCCGCGATCAACTCGAATCGTGATGCCGGTGCCTTGATCACGAGCTGCACCTCGTCGTCGCGATGCACCTGGCCTTGCCAGCGATAGATAGCCCGGATGCCGGGCACGATATGCACGCACGCGGCGAGGTGCTCTTCGACGAGCAGTTCCGCGAGCCCGCTTGCCGCGTCGTGATCGGCCACGGTCGTGTACACCAGGATCGCTTCGTTGCTCATGAGTTCAGTCGTGGTTCGCAGCGCTTCATTACGAGCATTGTGAGCCTCCATGCGCGCCCGCTACCGCGTTTGCTACTTCAACAGCCGTCGTCGCGTCACGATGACCGCAACCCAGAAGCCCAGCACGCAATCTGCAATCAGGATCGCGAGATCGAACAACGGCTTGTCGGGCACGCGCCCCAGGATCAGCGGGCGCACCAGATCGACTGCGGCCGACAACGGCAGCCATTGGGCAACCGCCTGGACCCACGGGGGCAACTGCGCGAACGGAAAGAACACGCCCGACAGGAACCACATCGGCGTGACGACGATGGTGAAGTAGTAGGTGAAGAAATCGTAATTCTTCGCGAACGCGTTGACGACGAGGCCGAGCGCGGCCGCGGTCAGGCCGATCACGAACAGCAGGGGCAGCACGAGCAGCATCGACCATTCACGCGACAGGCCGAGCGCGAAGATCACGAGCAGGATCGCGACGCCCGTGAAGACGCTCTTGGTCGCGGCCCACACCAGCTCCGCGGCGAGCACGTCGTCGAGCGACAGCGGCGCATTCATCATCGCCTCCCAGCTCTTTTGCACGTGCATGCGCGTGAACGCCGAGTAGAGCGACTCGAACGTCGCGGCGTTGAAGGCGTTCATGCAGATCGCGCCCGACGCGAGAAACACGATGTAGCGCACGCCGTCGATGGGCGCGAGCAGAGGCCCGAGGCCGTAGCCGAATGCGAACAGCGTGATCAGCGGCTCGGCGATGTTGCCGAACACGCTCTGCCCGAACAGACGCTTCCACACCAGGTAGTTGCGCCGCCAGATCGGCAACCAGCGCAGGCTGATGTCGGGGAAGGCGTTGACGCGGACGGGACGATGCGCGACGGCTGAAGTCATCATGTCATTCTAGGACCACGCCATGTCCCGCACTCAATCGCGCATCTCGCGACCCGTCAGCTTGAGGAACACGTCCTCGAGATTCGCGGGTCGATGCAGGTAGCGCAGATGCGCCTGATGCGCGAGATGATCGAGCAGCGGCTGGGGCGCGTCGGTATAGCAGAACGCGGTCTCGCCGCTGACTTCGAGGCGCGCGGACAACGCGCGGCCGCTGGCTTCGGCCCAGGCCTTGACACCGTCGCCATGGACCTCGATCACGCTGGCCTCGATGTGGGCCGCGATCAGTTCGCGCGGTGTTCCTTCGGCGATCTTGCGGCCCTCGTCCATCACGGCAAGGCGATCGGCGAGGCGCTCGGCCTCGTCCATGAAGTGGGTCGTGAGCACGATGGTCTTGCCTTCTGCGCGCAGCGTCTTCAGTCGATCCCAGATCAGGTGTCGCGCCTGCGGATCGAGGCCGGTGGTGGGTTCGTCCATGAAGATCACGTCGGGGTCGTTGACGAGCGAGCGCGCTAGCGTGAGGCGTCGCTTCATGCCGCCCGACAATTCGCCGATGCGCGCGTTGCGCTTGGACGTGAGGCTCGCGAACTCCAGCAGCGATGGAATACGTGCGTTGATGGTCGCGGCGGACAGGCCGAAGTAGCGGCCATACACCAGCAGATTCTCGCCGGCCGTGAAGTCCGGATCGAGGTTGTCCATCTGCGGAACGACGCCGACGCGCACGCGCGCCTCGCGGCCCTTGGACGGCACCGGAAGCCCGCCGAGCGTGATCGATCCCGAGTCGGGGACGGTGAGGCCAAGGCAAAGACGCAACGTGGTGGTCTTGCCCGCACCATTCGGTCCCAGCAACGCGAAACACTCGCCGCGTTGGATCGACAGGTCGAGTTCCTTCACGACGCGCTGCTCGCCGTAAGACTTGGTGACGGCCTCGAGCGAGAGCATCGCGTGGCCATCGATCGCTTGAGTCATCGCCGTCGACATCGATGTCAGCGGACGGACCGGTCCACGGCCTTGGTCGCAGGCTGGTTCTGCGACGCGATCCATCGGTCGATGTTCCCTTCGAGGACCGTCATCGGCACAGCGCCGTCGTCCAGGATCGCGTTGTGGAATCGACGCAGGTCGAAGCGCGCGCCAAGCGCCTGCTGCGCGCGATCGCGCAGTTCCTTGATCTTGAGCTCGCCGATCTTGTACCCCAGTGCCTGGCCGGGAATGGCGATATAGCGATCGACTTCGGCGGTCGCGAAGGCTTCCTGCAACCCTGTGTTCTCCATCATGTAGGCAATCGATTGTGCGCGCGTCCAGCCGAACGCATGCAGGCCGGTGTCAATGACGAGGCGGCACGCGCGCACCATCTCCCACGACAGCGCGGAGAAACGCGAATAGGGATCCTTGTACATGCCCAGCGCGGGCCCGAGGCTCTCGGCGTAAAGCGCCCAGCCTTCGCCGTATGCGACGTACCAGCCGTTCTGGCGGAACCGCGGCAATCCCTTCAGTTCGAGTGCCCGAGCGCCCTGCAGGTGGTGGCCCGGGACGGCTTCGTGCAGGAACGTGTTCTCCATGTCGTACTTCGGCCGCGTCTTGAGACTGAGGATGTTGGCCTCGAAGAAACCGGCGCGACTGCCGTCGAGCGCACCGGGCGTGTAGTGCTCAGCGTTGTCGCCCTCGTAGGCCTCCATCGCCCGGATGCCGTAGGGCAGGCGCGGCAGTTCGGCGAACAACTTCGGCAACTCCGCGTCGACGCGCTTGGCGATATCGCGATAGTCCCTGAGCATCTCGTCGGGCTCGGTGTAATAGAACTTCGGGTCCTTGCGGATCGCGTCGAAAAATGCGCCGCGCTTGCCGGTGAAACCGATGTCTCCGATGAGGCGATCCATCTGCGCGCCGATGCGCGCGACTTCGCGCAAGCCCAGTTCGTTGACTTGGCGCGGCGTCATCCGTGTCGTCGTCGCCCGCTTCACGGCGATGGCGTAATACGCGTCGCCACCGGGTAGCGATGCGACGGACAGCGCGTCGGTGCAGGCCGGAAGATATTCGTCGGCGATGAAGCGCTGCAGTTTCGCGAACGCAGGCACTACCGTTGCAGTCAGAATGCGGCGGCCCGACTCCTCCAGACGCGCACGATCGGCCTCGGGGATGGCCGACGGCATGTTCGCGAACGGTCGAACCAGCAGATTGCCCGCGAGATCGCTGCGCGTGAAATCGTCGAACTGCGCGACCACGCGATCCATGATCGCGCGCGGCGGCATCCAGCGCGAGCGCATGCCTTCGCGCATGAGAGCGATCACCTGATCGAGTTGGGTCGGCAGCGCCGCGAGCCGGCTCAGATAGTTTTCGTAGTCTCGCGCGCTCGTGAAGGGCGTCGCCTTCACGAGTGACGCGAAGGATTGCTGCGGCCCGCCGCGCGGCGACACGAACAGCCAGCCGCCCAGTCCGTCGAAAGGAAGCGATCCGTACAACGCATTGACCTCCTGATCGAGCCACAGATCCGCAAGCATCAGCTCACGCGAGATTCGATCCTGGCGATTCAGTGTGCGCACATCGAACCCGACGAGCGCGGCGATGACGTCGCGCGCGTGCGCCTTGTGGCGCGCGATTGCGGCCGGCGAAAGGTCGCTCAAGCGATCGTTGTATTCAGCCACCCCGTCGAAGGTCGCCATCTCGGGCGACTCGCGGAGCTGATATTGATACTCGCGCTCGAAGTAGGCCGCCAACCGCGCATTCGGCGCGGGCTCGGCTGCCCCTATCGCGGTCACACCGACGAGGAGAACCACGCCAACGAGTGCGCGAACGCCCGGGAGCCGGTTGCGAAGCTCCTCGATCGAAGAATGGTCGGGTGACATGCGAACCCTTCAAACAAAAAGCCGGGAGGTCCCCGGCTTCTGGATGGCTGCATCCGCGATGCGTGAGGCGACGATCAGGATGCCGCTTCGGGCACTTCGGTCGGCTCGGGCCTGTCCATCAGCTCGACATACGCCATCGGCGCGTTGTCTCCGACCCGAAAGCCGAACTTGAGGATGCGCAGGTAGCCGCCGTTGCGGGTCTTGTAGCGCGGGCCGAGTTCCTCGAAGAGCTTGACGACCATCTCGCGGTCGCGCAGGCGATTGAACGCGAGGCGCTTGTTGGCGAGCGTCGGTTCCTTGCCCAGCGTAAGGATGGGCTCGACGACGCGACGCAGTTCCTTCGCCTTGGGCAGCGTGGTCTTGATGACTTCATGCTTGAGCAGCGAGTTGGTCATGTTGCGAAACATGGCCAGTCGATGGCTCGAGGTGCGGTTGAGTTTCCGCAATCCGTGACGGTGACGCATAGCGACTTCCTTTCAAGAATCTAAGAGACCGACTTCTTCGATCGCCAATCGTGCTGGCGCGGTTCGGTTCAAAAGCTAAGAGGTAGAACAGTCGTGCTATCAGCGCCGCTGTTCCATCCCACAAGTTGTCGGTTCAGTCGCGCGACTGAACCGACGGTCAATAATGAAAAGCCGTCAGGCTTTTTCCAGTCCGACGGGCGGCCAGTTCTCGATCTTCATGCCGAGCGTGAGACCGCGCGAGGCCAGCACTTCCTTGATCTCGTTGAGCGACTTGCGGCCCAGGTTCGGGGTCTTGAGCAATTCGTTTTCGGTGCGCTGGATCAGGTCGCCGATGTAATAGATGTTCTCGGCCTTGAGACAATTGGCCGAACGCACCGTGAGCTCCAGATCGTCGACCGGACGCAGCAGGATGGGATCGACCTGCGGCGTACGCGACGGCGCTTCGGCCGACGACTCGGTGCCTTCCAGCGACGCGAACACGCTCAACTGATCGACCAGGATGCGCGCCGATTGACGGATCGCTTCTTCGGGCGAGATCACGCCGTTGGTCTCGATGCTCATGACCAGCTTGTCGAGGTCGGTGCGCTGTTCGACGCGGGCCGACTCGACCGTGTAGCTGACGCGGCGAACCGGGCTGTACGACGCGTCGAGGACGATGCGGCCGATGGTCTTGCTGTGATCTTCCGCGAATGCGCGCAGGTTGCCCGGCGCATAGCCGCGGCCCTTCTCGATCTTGATCTGCATGTCGAGCTTGCCGCCTTGCGAGAGATTGGCGATGACGTGCTCGGGATTGATCACCTCGACTTCGTGCGACAGCTCGAGGTCGGCGGCCGTGACCGGACCTTCGCCTTCCTTCTTGAGCGTGACCACGACATCGTCGCGATTGTGCAGCTTGAACACCACGCCCTTGAGGTTCAGCAGGATGTCGACGACGTCTTCCTGCACGCCGTCGAGCGTCGAGTACTCGTGCACGACACCAGCGATCGACACCTCGGTCGGTGCATAGCCGTTCATCGACGACAGCAGGATGCGACGGAGCGCATTGCCGAGCGTGTGGCCGTAGCCGCGCTCGAAGGGTTCCATCGTGACTTTCGCGGCGTTCGGACCGGCGGCTTCGACCTCGATCTGACGCGGCTTCAGAAATGCGTTGCTTGCCATTTATATTCCTTTGCAATGTCCTCGGCGCGTTAAGCCGATAAGACTGCTCGTGATGCCATGATGAAGCCGGACAGCAGCGTGGCTTTCAACAGGCCGGATGTACGAGACCGGACGCAGTCCGGTCTCGGAAAAAAGCCCTCGCGCGTTAGCGCGAGTAGAGCTCTACTATGAGCGACTCGTTGATGTCGGCGGCGATCTCGCTGCGCTCGGGCAACTGCTTGAAGGTGCCTTCCAGCTTGGTCGAATCTACCGAGACCCAGCTGGGGACGTTTCCTTGAAGTGAAAGCGACAGCGCTTCGAGGATGCGGGTCTGCTTCTTGGCCTTTTCGCGCACCGTGACCACGTCGCCGGGCTTGACCTGCATCGACGCGATGTTCGCGGTCGTGCCGTTCAATGCGATCGACTTGTGGCTCACCAGCTGGCGCGCTTCAGCGCGGGTCGAGCCGAAGCCCATGCGGTAGACGACGTTGTCCAAGCGCGACTCGAGCAGCCCGAGCAGGTTCTCGCCGGTGTTGCCCTTGCGACGATCGGCTTCCGCGAAGTAGCGGCGGAACTGGCGCTCGAGTATGCCGTACATGCGCTTGACCTTCTGCTTCTCGCGCAACTGCTTGCCGTAGTCCGAGGTGCGCATACCCGAAGTGCGGCCATGCTGGCCCGGCTTGCTGTCGAGCTTGCACTTGCTGTCGAGCGAGCGACGCGCGCTCTTCAGGAACAGGTCGGTTCCCTCGCGACGCGAGAGCTTGCATTTGGGTCCGATATAACGTGCCACTTGTATTTCCTTTCAGTACGTCCCTGGCGGAACGGTTAGCTTGTTCTTCGTACCGGATTCGAAGCACCGAATCAGCGGCGACAAGCGACAGGCCCTTGAGCCCGAAGTACGAGACGGCGCGCAAGCCCCGTCTCGGGGAATAGTGCTTTCAAGCTGCCTTACATTCTCCGGCGTTTCGGCGGACGGCAACCGTTGTGCGGTACCGGCGTCACGTCGGTGATGCTGACGATCTTGATGCCCAGCGCGTTCAGCGCGCGCACCGACGACTCGCGACCCGGGCCGGGGCCCTTGATCTGCACTTCGACGTTCTTGATGCCCTGTTCCTGCGCGGCACGACCTGCCGTTTCGGACGCGACCTGGGCTGCGAACGGCGTCGACTTGCGCGAGCCCTTGAAGCCTGCACCGCCCGACGATGCCCATGACAACACGTTGCCCTGACGATCGGTGATCGTGATGATGGTGTTGTTGAACGACGCGTGGATGTGCGCGATGCCGTCCGCAACATTCTTGCGAACTTTCTTGCGGACGCGTTGCGATGCCGCGGCGTTAGGTGCTTTTGCCATTCTGTTTCCTTAGCTATCTTGTCAGTGAAGTTCGCGTCGCTTATTTCTTCACGAACTACTTCTTCAATGAGGCTGCGGCCTTCTTCGGACCCTTGCGCGTACGCGCATTGGTGCGCGTACGCTGGCCGCGTACCGGCAGCCCGCGACGATGACGCAGACCGCGGTAGCAGCCCAGGTCCATCAGTCGCTTGATGTTCATCGACACGTCACGGCGCAGATCGCCTTCGACCATGAACTTGCCGACCTGGTCGCGCAGGCGCTCCATCTCGGCGTCGTCGAGGTCCTTGACCTTCTTGGTCGGAGGCACCTTGGCGGCTTCGCAGATGAAGCGCGCGCGGGGACGACCGACGCCGAAGATCGCGGTCAGGCCGATGTCGGTGTGCTGGTGATTGGGGATGTTGATGCCGGCGATACGGGCCATGCTCGTTCCTATCTATCTTTGATGACTGCGGCGCGGTGCCGGGTTCAGCCTTGACGCTGCTTGTGGCGCGGATCGACGCAAATCACGCGCACAACGCCGTTACGCTTGATGATCTTGCAGTTGCGGCACAGCCGCTTGACCGATGCGAGTACTTTCATGTGATCCTCGACTTCCGTTGTTGCTGCCTGAATCTATTCACTGCGTCTCTCTACTGCGTGCTCTTTTACTTGGCGCGGAAGGTGATGCGGGCTCTCGACAGGTCGTACGGCGATACCTCGACCGTGACCTTGTCGCCGGGCAGGATGCGGATGTAGTGCAAGCGCATCTTTCCCGATATGTGACCCAACACCACGTGCCCGTTCTCCAGCTTCACGCGAAATGTCGCGTTGGGAAGATTCTCGAGAATC
>JBBQCA010000103.1:0-11203 GCA_038318315.1 Burkholderiales bacterium
CGCCATCGCTTCGCCCTGCACGAGGCCCATCGTGCCCGCGTAGCTGTAGGGCGCGATGCGCTCGGGGTCGCGCGCCGCGATCGCCGAGAGGCGCGCTGCAATCGTCTGGAGCGCCTCGTCCCAGCCGATGCGCTCGAAGCGTCCTGCGCCCTTGTTGCCCACGCGCTTCATGGGATGCATCAGGCGGTCGTGGTGATAGGTTCGCTCGACATAGCGCGACACCTTGGTACACAGGTGGCCGGCGGTGGGCGCGTGTTCGGGATTGCCGGTGACGCGAATCGCGACGCCGTCGCGCACATGAACCAGCATCGCGCAGGTATCGGGACAATCGTGCGGGCATGCGCCCCGTATGAGTTGAACCGGCGCTTCGGTAACGCGCGGCTCGAGGGCTGGAGCGGAAGAATCAGGCATGATGAAAATGGACGCGGGATGGCGAATGGTCGACGCGAGAGCGCGAAGCGCGCAGCTTGCGTGGGGCCATAAAGCATACCCGCAAGCACGGTCGCAACGGCATCAGGACATTCATCGGGAGACGCGATGGCGGGACCCTTGCAGGGATTGAAGATCGTCGAGATGGTGGGCATCGGACCCGCGCCGTTCTGCGCGATGCTGCTCGCAGACATGGGCGCGGACGTGCTGCGCATCGCGCGGCCCCGAATTCTCAAACCCGGTGTCCAGCCAGGCGAAGCGTCGAATGTGCTGCCCGACGACGCGCGCTTCGACGTCACCGCGCGCGGCAGACGCACGCTCACACTCGACCTGAAGCATCCGGGCGATGTCGAGTCCGCGCTTGGCCTGATCGCGCGCGCCGATGCGATGATCGAAGGCTTTCGCCCCGGCACGATGGAGCGCCTCGGACTCGGCCCGGATGCCTGCCTCGAGCGCAATCCCAGGCTGGTCTATGGACGCATGACCGGCTGGGGACAATCCGGCCCGCTCGCGCACGCAGCCGGACACGACATCAACTACATCGCGATCTCGGGCGCGCTGCATGCGATCGGACCGGCGGGCGGCAAGCCGGTCGTGCCGCTCAATTACATCGGCGATTTCGGTGGCGGAGCGATGCTGCTCGCGTTCGGTGTGCTGGCCGCGTTGCTCGAATCGAAACGCTCGGGCCAGGGCCAGGTGGTCGATGCCGCGATGACCGACGGCGCCGCGCTGCTGTCGGCAATGATGTACGGCTGGGCGGCCAACGGCTGGTGGAACACCAGCCGCGGAGACAACATGCTCGACGGTGGCGCGCCCTTCTACGACACCTATCGCTGCGCCGACGGCAAGTACGTCGCGGTCGGCGCGATCGAGCCGCAGTTCTATGCGACTTTGCGCGAACGCTGCGGCCTGATCGATCCCGACTTCGACGCGCAAATGGACAAGGCGCGATGGCCGCGCCTGAAGGAGAAACTCGCCGCGCTGTTCGTCACGCGCACGCGCGACCAATGGTGTGCCCTGCTCGAAGGCAGCGACGCATGCTTTGCGCCCGTGCTCGACTGGAACGAGGCGCCGAGCCACGCGCACAACCGCGCGCGCGAAACCTTCATCGAGATCGACGGAGTCATGCAGCCGGCGCCCGCGCCGCGATTCAGCAGGACTCCGGCGACGCGGCCCGCATCGGCAGCGTCAGCGGACGTCGATGCGAAGACGGTGCTCGCGGAATGGGGCGTGCACTGAGGAACGGAAGAAAGCCAAAAAAAAACCCGGCATCACCGGGCTTTTTTTTCGAGCACAGAGCGCCTATTTCAGGTGGCCCTGCACCAGACGCGTCATCTCGAACATGTCGACGCGCGGCTTGCCGAAGACTTCCTTCAGCTTCGCGTCGGCGTTGATGAAACGCTTGGCCGCGGGATCCTGAAGATTGTTCTTCTTGATGTACGCCCACAACTTGCTCGTGACCTCGGTACGCGGTACGGCCATCGCGCCAATCACCGCAGCAAGTGCAGGGCTTGGCGTCATGGCCTTCATGAAGGCAGCATTCGGCTTGCGGGGTGCGGCTTTCTTGGCGGCTGCTTTTTTTGCAGGAGCCTTCTTTGCAACCGGAGCCTTGGCTGCCGCTTTGACCGGAGCCTTCTTTGCAGGAGCGGCCTTCTTAGCCGCCATCTTCTTGGCCGGGGCTTTCTTTGCCGCAGCCTTCTTTGCAGTAACCATAGCGGATTCTCCTATCACAGACGTGTAAATACGGATCGAAACAACTTACCTTACGGGGCTTCCACCCTGGCGACCGACCTGCTGTTCGAGGACCGACTTGTCGACAATGATGGCGCTCCCCTTCTTTGGAATATTGCTGCCGGTACTGGTACGACTGTCGTAATAACTCGTGTCAGCCGAAGGGTCCTGCTTGTAAGGCGCGCATGCGGCGAGCACGCATAGGGCCATCGACAAAACTGCAATTCGCACAATTCCTCCCAACGATCGATCGATGAAAACGGTCCTTTTCCCTATGAGAAATGGGGTCCGTCAGGCGCGGCAAAGTGTAAACCATGTTTTTTTGGAAAGCACCATATTTTCCGCAGCGGATTATTTGCGGTGTCGCGAACGTGCATGAGAGAAACAGTGCGGAGAATCGTTGAGGTCTCAAGTACTGCACTCGATTGACGCTCGACACCCTCTTGTGCATGATCAGCCGGGTCTTTCTCTGGCTGCCGATCTTCATGCTCGTTTTGGTTTTGCGTCGTGCGTTTCAGGCTGTGCTGGTGATGCTGACGGTCGGCTTCGTCGCATTTTTGCTGTTCCAGTACACCGGTGATCCGGTCGCCTTCATGGTGGGCCAGGACGCTTCGCCCACCGAGCGCGCCAACCTGCGCCGCGACCTCGGGCTCGACCAGCCCTTCATCGTGCAGTTCGGAAAGTTCGTCGCCAATGCCGTGCAAGGCGACTTCGGTCTGTCGCTGCGCGAAGGTCGCAAGGTTTCATCGCTGATCAGGGAACGCCTGCCGGCCACGCTCGAGCTCAGTTTCGTCGCGGCCATCCTCGCGATCGTCGTGGGCGTGCCGGCCGGTGTCTACACGGCGCTGCGACGACGAAGCTGGTTCTCGCAGGCCTTGCTCGCGCTGTCCTTGCTGGGCGTCTCGTTGCCGACCTTCCTGATCGGCATCCTGCTGATCCTGGTCTTCGCCGTGATCCTCGGCTGGCTGCCTTCGTACGGGCGCGGAGAAACGACCATGATCGGCTGGTGGAGCACCGGCCTGACCTCGATCGACGGATGGCGCCACCTGATCCTGCCGTCGATCACGCTCTGCCTGTTTCAGCTCACCTTGATCCTGCGGCTGGTGCGCTCCGAGATGCTCGAGGTGCTGCGCACCGACTACATCAAATTCGCCCGCGCGCGCGGGCTGTCGCGCCGCGCGATCCATTTCGGCCACGCGTTGAAGAACACGCTGGTCCCGGTGATCACGATCACCGGCTTGCAACTGGGCGGCATCATCGCCTTCGCGATCGTGACCGAGACCGTGTTCCAGTGGCCCGGCATGGGCCTGTTGTTCATCCAGTCCGTCAACGTCGCCGACATCCCGGTGATGGCGGCCTATCTCTGCTTGATCGCGTTGATCTTCGTCGTGATCAATCTGGTCGTCGACCTTCTCTATTTCGTCGTCGATCCGCGGCTGCGCATCGAGCGCATCGCGACACATTGAATCCGCACTGAATCATGAGCAAGCTCGCTGAAGCATCCGGCATCGCCGCGTCGCACACCGTCACCGCGATTCGCGCATTCCACGAAGACCTGATCGAGATTCGCCGGGACTTGCATGCGCATCCCGAACTGGGCTTCGAGGAAGTGCGCACGGCGCGCATCGTCGCCGAACAACTGCGCGCGCTCGGCATCGAGACGCATACCGGCATCGGCAGGACCGGCGTGGTCGGCGTGGTGCACGGCCGTCCGACGCGAGGCCACAAACAGTCCAGGCACACCATCGGCCTGCGCGCCGACATGGATGCGCTGCCTATCGTCGAGAACAACACGTTCTCGCATCGCTCCTCGCATCCGCATCGCATGCATGCCTGCGGGCACGACGGCCACACCACCATGCTGCTGGGCGCCGCGCGCTATCTGGCGGCCACGCGCAATTTCGACGGCACCGTGCACCTGATCTTCCAGCCCGGTGAGGAGGGTCATGCCGGCGCCAAGGCGATGATCGACGACGGCCTGTTCTCCCGTTTTCCCTGCGACTCGATCTACGCGATGCACAATTGGCCGAGCCTGCCGGCCGGCACCATCGGCGTGAATGTCGGCCCGATGATGGCCGCGGCCGATCGCTTCGAGATCGTGATTCGCGGCCGCGGCGGTCACGGCGCGCATCCTTATCTCGCGATCGACCCGGTGGTGATCGCCGGCCATCTGATCACCGCGGTGCAGAGCATCGTCGCGCGCAACGTCAGTCCGATCGACTCGGCGGTGGTCACCATCGCGGCGATGCAGGCAGGCGACCTCGACGCGTTCTCGGTGATTCCCGGCGAGGTCAAGCTGATCGGCACGGCGCGCAGCTTCAAGGAGTCGGTGCAGGTGATGCTCGAGAAGCGCCTGGTCGAACTCACGCACTCGATCGCCGCGGCGTTCGACGCGACCGCATCGTGCAGCTACCATCGGCTCTATCCGGCAACCATCAACACGCCTGCCGAAGCGCGCTTCGCCGCCGATGTGGCCGAATCGGTGGTGGGCGCCGACCACGTGGTTCGCGATCTCGCGCCGTCGATGGGCGCCGAAGACTTTTCCTTCATGTTGCAGGTTCGACCCGGCGCCTAT
Source organism: Burkholderiales bacterium (assembly GCA_038318315.1). GTDB lineage: Bacteria > Pseudomonadota > Gammaproteobacteria > Burkholderiales > Burkholderiaceae_D > CAHJXF01. The sequence goes on from JBBQCA010000103.1 coordinate 4,736, forward strand.
CTGCGGCTGGGCCAGGGCGGCGCCGAGTCCGGCATGTTCCTGCACAACACGCGTTACGATTTCAACGACGAGGTGCTGCCGTTCGGCGCGGGCCTGTTCGCCGCGCTGGTCGAGCGGGCCATGCCGCGCGCATGATCCGCGTCTTGCCTTGCCTCTTGCCGCGTCTGTTGTTCGATGCTTGAGACCTCAACAATCCTGTTTCGGTAACGATCCCTTCGGAGAACTCTCATGAAAGTCACCAGACTCATCGCCGCGACGCTGCTCGGCGTATTCGTCACCGCGGCGCTTGGCCTGACGGCGAGCACGCCTGCCCAAGCGGTGACGTTCCGCATGGCCAATCAGGGCGATCCCCTGTCGATGGATCCGCACTCGCTCAACGAATCCTTGCAGCTTACCTTCCTGAACAATATCTACGAGACCCTGGTCGCGCTCGACAAGAAGCTGGGCCTGTCGCCCGAACTCGCGACCGACTGGAAGCAGACCTCGCCCACCGTATGGCGCTTCAACCTGCGAAAGAACGTGACGTTTCACGACGGCACGCCGTTCACCGCCGACGACGTGATCTTTTCGTACAAGCGCGCGCTGGCCGACGGGTCGGACGTGAAGACCTATGTCGGCCAGATCAAGGAGATTCGCAAGGTCGATGACCACGCGATCGACGTCGAGACCATCGCGCCGTACCCGATCCTGCCGAACGTGTTCACGCGCTGGTTCATCATGAGCAAGAAGTGGTGCACCGACAACAAGGCCGAGCGTCCGGTCGACAAGCGCAAGGGCGTCGAGAACTACGCGTCGTTCAAGGCCAACGGTACCGGTCCGTTCCGCCTGAAGTCGCGCGAACCCGGCACGCGCACCGTGCTGGTCAAGAATCTCAACTACTGGGCCAAGGTCGAGGGCAACGTCGATGAAGTGATCTTCACGCCGATCGGCAATCCTTCCACGCGCGTGGCCGCGCTGATCTCGGGCGAGATCGACATGATGGAGCCGGTGCCGCAGCAGGACATCGCGCGCATCAACGCGGGCGCCAATACGCGCGTGCTGCAAGGGCCTGAACTGCGCACCATCTTCCTCGGCATGGATCAGAAGCGCGACGAACTGCTGTACTCGAGCGTGAAGGGCAAGAACCCCTTCAAGGACAAGCGCGTGCGTCAGGCCTTCTATCAGGCGATCGACATCGACACCATCAAGAGCAAGGTGATGCGCGGCGCGTCGACGCCGTCCGCGTTGATGATGGCGCCTGGCGTGCACGGCTATGTGGCCGATCTGAACAAGCGCCTGCCTTACGACGTCGAGGCCGCCAAGAAACTGATGGCCGACGCGGGCTATCCGAACGGTTTCGAAGTCACGATGAATTGCCCGAACGATCGCTACGTCAACGATTCGGAAATCTGCTAGGCGGTCGCCGCGATGCTTGCTCGCATCAACGTCAAGATCAATCTGCAGGCCGAATCGAAGGCGCAGTACTTCCCGAAGATCCTGTCGCGCAACACGTCGTTCTACATGCTCGGATGGACGCCCTCGACCATCGACGCGCACGATGTGTTGAACGCGCTGGAAGGCACGCCCGACAACGCGACCGGACGCGGCCAGTTCAATCTGGGCGCCTACAGCAATCCCAAGATCGACGAGCTGATCGGCAAGATCCAGTCGGAGACCGATGCCCCCAAGCGCGATGCGATGATTGCCGAGGCGATCAAGCTGCACAAGGACGAGATCGGCCATCTGCCGTTGCATCAGCAGGCGCTGGCATGGGGCGTGAAGAAGAACATCACGCTGGTGCAGTTGCCCACCAACGACAATCTGTTGAAGTGGGTCGTCGTCAAGTGAGCCGGTCGCGCGGCGGCGCATGCAATGAGCCCACGCGCGTCTGCGAAGCCGTGATGAAGGACTTCTCTTGAGCACACCGGCGGCCATGGTCGAACGAAGCTGGCTGTCCCGTGCGTGGGACAGCGACTTCCTCTATCAATATCGCCGCTCGCCGGTCGCGATCGGCGCATCGCTGGTCGCACTGTTGTGCCTGGTCGGCGCGGTGTTCGCCGGATGGATCGCGCCTCACAATCCCTTCGATCTCGCCAGCGTCGACCTGGCCGACGCCCGCCTGCCGCCCGCGTGGGTGGAGGGCGGAAAATCGACGTACCCGCTGGGCAGCGACGAGCAGGGACGCGACGTGCTCTCGGCGATCCTCTACGGCTCGCGCATCTCGCTGATCGTGGGCGCCGCATCGGTTGCGCTGTCGTTGGCGATCGGCATCGGGCTCGGCCTGCTTGCCGGCTATTCGGGCGGCAAGGTCGACGCCGCGATCATGCGCATCGCCGACGTACAGCTGTCGTTCCCCGCGATCCTGATCGCGTTGTTGATCGACGGCGTGGCGCATGCGGTGTTCAAGAACGCGGACGAACGTCTCGCCTTCGTGGTGCTGATCTTCGCGATCGCTGCGTCGGGGTGGGTGCAGTACGCGCGCACCGTGCGTGGCTCGACCCTGGTCGAGAAGAATCGCGAATACGTGCAGGCCGCGCGCGTCATCGGGGTCGGCCCTATCGCAATCATGTTCAGGCATGTGTTACCGAATGTGACCGGACCTGTGCTCGTGCTCGCAACCGTCCACATCGCTACCGCGATCATCACAGAGGCTACGCTATCGTTTCTGGGGGTCGGCGTGCCTCCCACGCTGCCCTCTCTCGGTACGCTAATTCGTAACGGCAACAACTTTCTTTTTTCCGGCGAGTGGTGGATAACGGTATTTCCCGGAGCAGCGTTGGTGTTGCTCGTGCTGTCGGTCAATCTGTTGGGCGACTGGCTGCGCGATGCGATCAATCCGCGTCTGCAATGATGCGGCCGCAGGTATTCGCTGCGTGAGCCGTGATCCGATCCGTGATCCGATGCCTTTTGATGGAGGCCACCATGGTCAGCAACTCGTCAGCATCAAACACATCGCATGCGTCGATGGCACTGAAGCGCGGCTTGAAGCTCGCATCGTGGGCCGCCGCGGCGACTATCGCACTCACCGGCTGCTCGTCGGCGCCGCTGTCGTATCTCAACGACGGCTATGTGTATCACCGTGCGGTACTCAATCGTTTCCCGGTGCGCGTGGTCGCAATCGATGGAACGTACACCGCGTTCCGGCCCGTGCCGGTCGCGCCCGGCGTGCACACGCTGCTGCTTGCGGCCGCGCCGGTCGCGGGCTTCCGGGTGCCGCTCGAGAAGACCTATCCGATGAACATCGAACCGTGCACGCGCTACTACGTCGCCGCGCAGCGCACGTCGCCTCTGGTGCAGGACTGGGAGCTGGTCGTCGAAGAAAGCTATCCGGTCGCCGGATGCAATCCGGCGCAGGAACTCGAGAAGGCGAAGACGGCCGCGATCTCGGGTACGACGCCGCAAGGCTCGAGCACGATCGAATCGACCGCGGCGTCGACGTTCGCGTCCTCCACATCGGCGCTCGCGCACAACGCGCCGCGATGACCTGACGACCCGCCGATGCCCGCCGCGCTGCTCGAGGTCCGTCATCTCCGGGTCGAATTCCCCACGCGGCGCGGCGCGCTGCTGGCGCTCGACGATGTGTCGTTCGCGATCGCGCCGGGCGAAGTGCTGGGCGTGGTGGGCGAGTCGGGCGCGGGCAAGTCCCTCACGGGCGCGGCGATCATCGGGCTGCTCGAAGCGCCCGGTCGCATTGCCGACGGCGAGATCCTGTTGAATGGCCGGCGCATCGACAATCTCGACGACGAGGCGATGCGCCGCGTGCGCGGCAAGGAGATCGGCGCGATCTTTCAGGATCCGCTGACCTCGCTGAACCCGCTCTACACGATAGGCCGGCAACTGGTCGAGACGATCCAGACGCACCTGCCGCTGTCCGCGAGCGCCGCGCGACAACGCGCGATCGACCTGCTCGAATCGACCGGTATTCCCGCCGCGCGCCAGCGCTTCGATCAATACCCGCACCAGTTCTCGGGCGGCATGCGCCAGCGCGTCGTGATCGCGCTGGCCCTCGCGGCCGAACCCAAGCTGATCGTCGCCGACGAGCCCACCACCGCGCTCGACGTATCGATCCAGGCGCAGATCATCACACTGTTGAAGACGCTCTGTCGCGAGCACGGCACGGCGGTGATGCTGGTCACGCACGACATGGGCGTGATCGCGGAAACCGCCGATCGCGTCGCGGTGATGTATGCCGGCCGCATCGTCGAGATCGGTCGCGTCGACGACGTGATTCATCGGCCCCAGCATCCGTACACCATCGGCCTGATGGGCGCGATTCCTTCGATGCGCCACGAGGTCGAGCATCTCGCGCAGATCGGCGGAGCGATGCCGCGCCTGACCGCGATTCCATCGGGCTGCGCATTTCATCCGCGTTGCGCCGCGCGCTTCGCGCCTTGCGATCGCGAACGCCCCGACCTGATGTCGGCCCCGCCGTCGATGGCCGCGTGCTGGCTGCACGATGCAAGCAAGCGTAGCGAGGCCGAAGCGGCGCGCGTGTCGCTGGCCGTGGTCGAGGATGCGGTCTCGAATCCCGAGTCGAGCGCGGCCGTGCAGGAAGAAGGGATCGCATGAGCGCAGTGCCCTACGACATCGCTCATTCGACGCGAGCCGTCGAAACCCGGCCGCTGGTCGAAGTCGTCAACGCCGGCCGCAACTTCGACGTGTCGCCGCCGTGGCTCAATCGCGTGATCCAGCGACAGCCGCGCGTCGTGCTGCGCGCGGTCAACGATGTCTCGTTCAAGATCGCGCGCGGCGAGACGCTCGGTCTGGTCGGCGAATCGGGCTGCGGAAAATCGACCATCGCGCGCCTCTTGGTCGGTCTGTATGCGCCGACCTCGGGCAACATCCTTTTCGACGGCGTGCCGGTATCGCAGTTCGCGAAATCGCGCGCGATGCGCCGGCGCGCGCAAATGATCTTTCAGGATCCTTATGCAAGCCTGAATCCGCGCTGGCGGGTCGGGCGCATCATCGCCGAACCGCTGAAGCTGCATGGCGCCGCAGTCGTCGGCGCAGGCGCAACGAATGCCGATCGAGAAGCCGCGAAGGCAGCTGCAACCGCGGCGGCAAGTGCGGCGAGCATAGACGCGAGGGTCGATGCGCTGCTGATTCAGGTGGGCCTCGCGCCCGCGGACAAATCCAAGTATCCGCATCAGTTCTCGGGCGGCCAGCGGCAGCGCATCTCGATCGCGCGCGCGCTCGCGACCCAGCCCGAATTCCTGGTGTGCGACGAGCCGACCTCGGCGCTCGACGTCTCGGTGCAGGCGCAGGTGCTCAACCTGATGAAGACCCTGCAGCGCGAGCTGGGGCTGACCTATCTGTTCATCTCGCACAACCTCGCGGTGGTGCGCTACATCGCCGATCGCGTCGGCGTGATGTATCTCGGCCGTCTGGTGGAACTCGCACCCAAGCCGGCGCTGTTCGCGAACCCGCTGCATCCGTATACGCGCATGCTGCTCGAAGCGATTCCCGATCTCGAAAAGACCGGTACCTCGCGTATCGCGGTCGCGGGCGAAGTACCCAATCCGCTCGCCCCGCCGTCGGGTTGCGCCTTCCATCCGCGCTGCCCGTATGCGAACGAGCGATGCGAGCTCGAGCGCCCGGAGATGAGGCCGCATGGCGTCGCGCTGGTCGCCTGCCACGGGATCGAAGAAGGACGAATCGACCGTGTTGCGCAAGCGCGATGACGATGCGCCGCGCGGCTCGAACCTCAGCTTTCAATGCGTGATCGCGCGACGGGTCTTGCCCAGCCGTCGCGCATGAGGCCCGTGGATGATCCGGTCCTGTGCCTGGCGGCGGAGGGCGAGCGCAGCGACCGCCAGGCTCCCGACGGTATTGAGCAACGACATCCACGCGAGCACGTCATCGTGCCGCACCACCGATCCGTAGAGAAGCGTCGCGCCGTGCGCGATGGCGAACAGCAACCACGACGTGACCGATACCCCTCCCTCGCCACCGCGTTTGCAAAGCTTCTTGATCTGCGGCACATAGGCGATGACACGCACGACGCTGCAGATCAGGTATCCGCAGGTTACGGTGTCTGTCCAGGGCAGGTGTGACATCTTGATTCGTTCGCATCCGGATTCGAGGGCATCGGGGTCGCAACCAGCCATTGGGTATCGCCCGTTGAATCGAGTATCGAACAGGCGAACCCACGGATCGCCCACGAATGACACCGTCACGCCGTCAAATATTCACGTAGCGGCGAGCAAGCGAGCAGGATCGCGGCGCTTCGCGCGGCAGCGGCCCACCACCACGGCGCAACCCAGTGCCGCATAGAACCGGAGATCCCATGAAAAGCATCACGACCCTCGTCGCCGTCATCGTCCTCCTGATCCTCGGCGTGGCGCTGCTCAACTGGAACCTCGTCACGCAGGCGACGCCGGTGAATCTGTTCGTGACGACGGTCAATCTATCGATGCCGCTGCTGCTGTTGATCGGCATGGTGATCGTCGCGGTGCTCTACTTCGCGACCGTCGGGCGCATACGCATGGA
>JBBQCA010000104.1:0-11187 GCA_038318315.1 Burkholderiales bacterium
GTCGTCGATTCGTACATGTCGTCGGGCTCGACCGGCTACGACACCAAGACCTACGAGCACATCAAGATCTGGTACGACACCGAGGCGTGGTTGCCGAAGAACGCGGTGATCGTCAATCAGAAAGCCTTCGACGCGCTCGACAAGCCCACGCAGGACACTGTGCTCAAGGCGGCGGCCGATGCCGAGGTGCGCGGCTGGAAGGTCTCCGAGGAGAAGAACGCTTACTACAAGAAGGAACTGGCGGCCAAGGGCATGCGCATCCTCAAGCCGTCGCCCAAGTTCAAGGCCGATCTGGAACAGGTCGGCACGACCATGCAGGCCGACTGGAAGAAGAAGGCCGGCCCCGAGGGCGCGGCGATCGTCGATGCGTTCAACAGGAAGTGATGTCGCATGCGCGTTGACTCCGCGATGAAGCTTCATCGCTCACGATGAGGCGCGCGCTCGATCGCCTCTACGACGCCGCCGCGTGGATCGCGGCCGCGTTCCTGGTCGGCACGCTGCTGTCTGTGCTGGCCGGTATCGCCGATCGCTATCTGAATCTGAACTGGCGCGGCACCGACATGTACGCGGGCTATTGCATGGCGGCCGCGGGCTTCCTCGCGCTCGCGCATACGCTGAAACGCGGCGAGCATATCCGCGTCACGCTGATCCTGCAGGCACTCGGTCCGCGTGCGCGGCATGCGATGGAGATCGTCGCGCTGGCAATCTCTTCTGTGCTCGCGGTCGCGTTCGCATGGTTCAGCATCAATCTGGTGCTGCAGTCGTACAGCTATCACGACATCTCCACCGGCAACGATGCGACGCCGCTGTGGATGCCGCAGATCGCGATGGCGATCGGCACCATCGTGCTCGCGATCGCGATCATCGACGAGCTGGTGCTCGAAGTGCGGGGACGGCGCGTGGGGCTCGCGTCCGACGAGATGCTGCACAACGAATAGCGGCGCGCGGCACTCACCCATCGACCCATCCATGGACCTTCTGATCGCAGGACTCCTGATCGCCGCGCTCTTCATCCTGCTCGGCTCGGGCGTATGGATCGGCCTCGCGTTGTCGGGCGTGGCCTGGCTCGGCATGACGCTGTTCTCGTCGCGGCCCGCGGGCGATGCGATGACCGTGAAGATCTGGGGCACGTCGTCGTCGTGGACGCTGACCGCGCTGCCGCTGTTCATCTGGATGGGCGAGATTCTGTTTCGCACGCGGCTGTCCGAGGACATGTTCAAGGGCCTGGCCCCGTGGCTCGAGAAGTTGCCGGGCCGCCTCCTGCACACCAACGTGATCGGCTGCGCGATCTTCGCGGCGGTGTCGGGCTCGTCGGCCGCGACCTGCGCGACCATCGGCAAGATGACCTTGCCCGAACTCACGAAGCGCGGCTATCCCGAAGACATGGTGATCGGCACGCTGGCGGGCGCGGGCACGCTGGGCCTCCTGATCCCGCCGTCGATCATCATGATCGTGTACGGCGTGTCGGCCAACGTGTCGATCTCGCAGCTCTTCATCGCCGGCATCGTCCCGGGGATCGTGCTCGCCGCGCTGTTCATGGGCTACATCGTGTTCTGGGCGCTGCGGCATCCGGAGCAGGTTCCGGCGATGATCGAGCGCACGACCTTCCGCGAAAAGCTGTACGCGTCGCGTCATCTGATCCCGGTGGTGCTGCTGATCGTCGCGGTGCTCGGTTCGATCTATGCGGGCGTCGCGACGGCGACCGAGGCAGCCGCGATCGGCGTGGTCGGTGCGCTGGTGCTGTCGGCCGCGCAAGGCTCGCTGTCCCGAGACACTTTTTTCGGCAGCCTGATGGGCGCGACACGGCTGTACTGCATGATCGCGCTGATCCTCGCGGGCGCGTCCTTCCTCACGCTCGCCATGGGCTACATCGGATTGCCTCGGCATCTGGCCGAATGGATAGGCGGGCTCGGGCTCTCGCAGTTCTGGCTGATCGTGATGCTGATGATCTTCTACGCGATCCTCGGCTGCTTTCTGGACGGCATCTCGATGGTGGTGCTGACGATGGGCGTGATCCTGCCCACGGTCGAGAAGGCCGGCATCGACCTGTTGTGGTTCGGCATCTTCATCGTGCTGGTGGTCGAGATGGCGCAGATCACGCCGCCGGTGGGCTTCAACCTGTTCGTGCTGCAAGGCATGACCGGCAAGCAGCTCACATGGATCGCGCGCGTGACGCTGCCGCTGTTCGGGCTGATGGTAGTTGCGGTATTGTTGATCTACTTCGTGCCATCGCTCGTGACCACGCTGCCGCACTTGATGATAGGCCGATGACACAGCGACCGATGACTCGACCCTCGTGCGCGTGATCTCATGCGGGTGACCGTGATCGGCGCCGGCGTCGTCGGCGTCTGCACCGCATGGTCGCTCGCCGAGGCGGGCTGCGAGGTCACCGTCATCGAGCGCAATCGCGGCGTGGCGCAGGAGACCAGCTACGGCAACGCCGGCCTGGTCGCGCCCGCCTATGTCACGCCGTGGGCCGCGCCCGGCATGCCGCTCAAGATCCTCTCGATGCTGTTCGCGCACGACACGCCGGTACGCTTCGCGCCCACGCTCGATCCCGCGCTCTGGCGCTGGGTCGGACGATGGCTGCGCGAGTGCCGCGTGGCGCGCTACAAGCGCAACAAGGCGCGCATGCAGAGGCTCGCGTTCTACAGCCGCGACTGCCTGGCGACCTGGCGCACCGGACACGGGCTCTCGTACGAACGCACCGAAGGCATGCTGCAACTGCTGCGCAGCGAACGCGACGCGAAGATGGCCGCGACGACGATGGCGTTTCTGAAGGAGGCCGGCGTCACGCATCAACTGCTCTCGCCTGCCGAGTGCCGCGTGCGCGAACCGGGCCTGTCGGATATCGCGTTCGTGGGCGGCCTCTTCCTGCCCGATGTCGAGACCGGCAATTGCCCGCTGTTCACGCGTCAGCTCAAGGACCTTTGCGAAGAGCGCGGCGTGCGCTTCGAGTTCGGCACCGCCGTCCTGCGCGTGACGACCCGGGGCAACGCCGTGTCCTTGCAGGTACGCAACGCACAGGGCGACAGCAACCGCGCAGTCGATTCGGTCGTGATCGCGGGCGGCATCGACAGCACGATGCTGCTGCAGCGCCTGGGCATCCGCCTGCCGCTTTATCCGATCAAGGGCTACTCGGCCACGGTCGCGATCCGCGAGCCCACCTATGCGCCGATCGCCGCGGTGATGGACGAGGCCTACAAGGTCGCGATCGTGCGCATGGGCAATCGCATCCGCGTCGCGGGAACGGCCGAGCTCGGCGACCGCAGCCTGTCGATATCATCGAACAACGCCGAACGCGCGCTCGCCACGCTGATCAAGGTCGCGCGCGACTGGTTTCCCGGCGCGGCGCAATATCAGTCCGCAAGCTGGTGGGCCGGCGCGCGGCCGATGCTGCCCGACGGGCCGCCGGTGCTGGGCGCGACGTCGCATCCGCGCGTGTTCGTCAATCTCGGTCACGGCTCGACCGGGTGGGCGATGGCGGCGGGGTCGGGCAAAATCACCGCCGATGTGGTGATGCAACGGACTCCTTCGATCGATCTCGAAGGGCTGACGCTGCAGCGCTATCGATGAAGCACGCGACAATCCGCGCCACGATGGACGGGCAATGAAGGAAGCGATCGAGGTCACGATGCGTTCGCGCCTCTTGCGCATCGGCGCATTGCGCGCGATCGAGCAGGCGGCGGCGAAGCGTCTGCCGGCCGGCGCGTTGATGCAGCGTGCGGGCGAAGCCGCCGCGCAGGCGGCGATGGCGATGGCGCTCGAACGGCTGGGGCCGGTACTCGTGCTGGTGGGACCGGGCAACAACGGTGGCGATGCGCTGGTCGCCGCGAGCGCGCTGCGCGAGCGCGGCGTCGACGTGCGCGTGGCGCTGCTCGACGATGCCTCGCGCTTTCGCGGCGACGCCGCCGAGGCCTACGCGCGGTGGCGCGAAGCCGGCGATGCCGATGCAACGGTAGTCGATCCCTCGTCGGTCATCGCGCAGGCGACGCTCGTCGTCGACGGCCTGTTCGGCATCGGCATGGCGCGCGCGCCTGCCGGCAAGGCGCGCGCGTGGATCGCGCTCGTCAATGCCGCGTCATGTCCGGTGCTGGCGATCGACGTACCCAGCGGCCTCGACGCCGACACGGGTCGCGTGATGGACATCGCCATCGAAGCGGACCGCACGATCACCTTCATCGCGGCCAAGCCCGGCCTCTACACCGCCGAGGGTCCCGATCATTGCGGCGAGATCCTGATCGAGCCGCTCGGCATGCGGTTCGATGACGACGGGCTCCGCGATGCGGATCTCGAACGCGACCAGATCGGTTCGATCAACCGTCCAGCGCTGTTCGACACCCGCTTGAATCCGCGGCGCCAGAACAGCCACAAAGGCAGCTTCGGCAGCGTGGTCGTGATCGGCGGCAACGACGGCATGGTCGGCGCGGCGCTGCTCGCCTCGCGCATGGCGTTGCAGAGCGGCGCGGGTCGCGTTTACGTGCAGCTGCTCGCCTCGTCGGCGCCGGCATTCGATGTCGTGCATCCCGAGCTGATGCTGCGCGCGCATCTCGATGACGTCGATGCGAGTGCGGTTGCGATCGGACCCGGCCTCGGTCACAACGATGCCGCGATGACGGTGCTCGAGCGATGGATCGGAACCGAGAGCGCGATCGTGATCGACGCCGACGCGCTCAATGCGCTCGCGACGCATGGGCCGCTGTTCGATCGCCTGGCGCAGCGAGCAGCGGACGGACTGCCTCCCGCGGTGCTGACCCCCCACCCGCTCGAAGCCGCGCGCCTGCTCGGTGTCGACGCGGCGGCCGTTCAGGCCGATCGCATTCGTGCCGCAGTCGATCTCGCGCGGCGAACACGGAGCGTCGTCGTCCTCAAGGGTGCGGGCAGCGTGATCGCGGATGCGAGCGGGGCGTGGGTGATCAACACGACCGGCAATCCCGGCCTGGCGACCGGCGGGACCGGCGATGTCCTGTGCGGCCTCGTCGCGGGCTTGCTCGCGCAGCATCTGTCGCCGCTCGACGCGGCGCGTGCCGCGACCTGGTTGCATGGAACCGCGGCCGACGACCTCGTCGCACAGGGCATCGGCCCGATCGGCCTGACCGCCTCGGAGTTGTTGCCGGCGATTCGCGTGGCGCTCAATCGAACGATCTTGAACGCATCCTCGGACGACCGCGCAACGCATGACGCATGACGCGTCACGAATGACAATCCTCGACGCGCTACACCAGAGCGAATACGCTCGTGGCAGGACCTTCAACGAGGAGAGTCGTCTTGAAAACTTTTGCCTTGCATCTCCTGATTTGCGCGGCAACGTTTGGTTTGATGATCAACGTTGCCCAAGCCGTGCCGATCGTCTTTTCAGGCGTGGACCCCGGCGCCAACTCATTCAACCCGCGACCGAACTCGGATGCCGCGGCCGCTGCTTTTGACGGAGCGTGTGCCAGAGGACCATGCAAACTGAGCGTCGAGAACTTTGAAGCGTCCCCCGTAGGTCCGTTCTCATTTCTGAGGACTGCGTCCGGAGTATCTCTATTGGGCACTCAATCGATTCGCAATACCCCTCTGGCCAGTCCCGACGGCCTCTCCGGCTACAACACGACCGCCGGTGGACGAAATTTCTTGTCGATCTTTGGAGGCGATATCACCTTTGCCTTCGACTCTCCGATATGCGCGTTCGGCGCCTATATTTCCGGCGTTCAGTTTTTTGGAGAGACCATTACTTTCTTTGACGGCACTTCCCAAACGATACCGATCCCCAACTCATTTTTCGGTGTGCAATTTCTTGGCTTCACAGATTTCATGGGCGGGATCTCAAGCATCACCATCCATGCCAACTCGGACATTATCGGAATCGACGACGTTCGCTTCTGTGAATGCAAGTCCGGTGAGGTCGCAGAACCTGTCTCGCTGGCTTTGATTGGCTTGGGCCTAGTTGCTCTGGGTACTGCAAGACGTTCAAGACGGCTCGCGTGACCGTTGAAGCGCCCGCGCGTCGGTTTAAGCGCCCAGTTGAAAGCACGACGGGGCGTTTGAATGACGCGGCCGGATGAAGCGCATCGTCATGCGTCGCCAAGCCCGTGCCGCTCATGCCATTCAGCCAGCGACTCCGATGGCCACTGCCTGCTGTGGATGTGGCTCTTTCCTTTCGGTACGTCGATCCAAGTCGGCACGTAATCGAGCGCGGCCTCGACGACTTCCGGCGGTTTCGGCAGCGGTGTATCGATCGCAGTCGCATGCGGATGAATCAGCTCGGGCCAGCGCGGGTCCCACAACCACAGCGCACTCCCGCACTTCAGGCAGAAGCGGCGCTCGGCCTTCGAGCGCGTCGCGCGCTGGGCCGGCTCGCGCATCACGGCGTGATAGCGACCCAGATGCTGTTTGCCGCGAACCTTCAACGTGCTCGCATCGCCGCCGAGGTTGATCGCGTAGCCGCCGCTACCGGCCGTCTTGCGGCAGATCGAGCAGTGGCAATGCATGAACGGATAGAAGCTGTGCGACTCGAGACTGAAACGAATCGCGCCGCAATGGCAGGAACCTTCGAGTTTCATCGCTATCCTTTGCTTGTGGCTGGTTCAAGATGCGCGTTGCCTGGAAAAGACCAGCCGAGCCGGCATAGGTTCGACGCGCTCGCCTCTCCGGTCATTTCTTCGTCACCCCTTCTTCACTCATTCTCCGACATGCCATGACTGCCGTTCCCGATCCCTGGTCCGATCTCGCCACGCTGAGCCTGCGCGTGGCGACCATGCGCGAACTTTTCGCCGGCGACGCATCGCGGCCCCCCAAGCACACCGTCGAAGCGGCGGGGCTGGTGCTGGATGCGTCGAAGAATCGCATCGACGATGGATTGCTCGCGAGTCTCTTCTCGCTTGCGCGCGGTGCCGGCGTCGAAGCACGACGCGATGCGATGTTCGCGGGCGACAAGGTCAACGTGACCGAGCAGCGCGCCGCCTTGCACGTCGCATTGCGCGCGCCGCGTGACGCGGTGTTCAGGGTCGATGGTCGCAACGTTACGCCCGACATCCATGCGGTGCTCGACCATATGGAAGAGTTTTCCGAACAGGTCCGAAGCGGCTCGTGGACCGGGCATCAGGGCGACGCGATCACCGACGTGATCCACATCGGCATCGGCGGTTCGGACCTCGGGCCGCGCTTCGTGTGCGCGGCCCTGAGTTCCTATCGCCACGAGCGCCTGTCACTGCACTTCGTCGCCAATGTCGATGCCCATGCGCTCGACGGCGTGCTGGCGGATATTGCCAATCCCCTCAATCCCGCGACCACGCTCTTCATCATCGCGTCGAAGACCTTCACCACTGCGGAGACCATGATGAACGCGCGCTCGGCGCGCGCCTGGGCGGTTGCCGGTGGCGTGCCCGAGTCCAAATTGCATCGACACTTTGTGGCCGTGTCGACCAACACCGACGCGGTGCGCGCCTTCGGCATCGACACCAAAAACATGTTCGAATTCTGGGACTGGGTCGGTGGACGCTACTCGCTGTGGTCCGCGATCGGGCTGCCGATCGCGCTGTCCTGCGGGATGGCGCGGTTTCGCGAACTGCTCGCGGGCGCGCATGCGATGGACGTGCATTTTGCGACGACGCCGCTCGAATCGAACATGCCGGTCCGGCTCGCGCTCGTGGGCATCCTCAACGCCAATGTGCTGGGCGCGCGCAGCGTGTGCGTTGCGCCCTATCACCAGCATCTCGAACTGTTGCCCGCGCATCTGCAGCAGCTCGAGATGGAGAGCAACGGCAAGTCCGTCACGCTCGACGGTGCGCCGGTCGCGCGCGCGACCGTGCCGGTGTTGTGGGGACAGCCGGGAACCAATGCGCAGCACGCCTACTTCCAGTGCCTGCATCAGGGCAGCGAGTGGGCGCCGATCGATTTCATCGCGGTGATCGAGCCCGCGCATGCCCACCTCGAACACCAGCGCGCGCTGCTTGCGAATTGCTTCGCGCAAAGCGAGGCGTTGATGAATGGCAAGACCGAGGGCCAGGCGCGCGCCGAATTGATAGCGGCGGGTGCAAGCGCCGCCGAAGCCGCCCGCCTCGCACCTCACAAGACCTTTCCCGGCAATCGGCCATCGAACACGATCGTGATGCAACGGCTCGATCCGGCGTCGCTCGGCGCGCTGATCGCGCTCTATGAACACAAGGTGCTCGTGCAGGGAAGCATCTGGAACGTCGATTCCTTCGACCAATGGGGCGTCGAGCTCGGCAAGGTGCTGGCGAAGACGATCGTCGACGAGCTCGAGAAGGGTACGTCGGGGACGCACGATGCATCGACGCAGGCCTTGATCGAACGGGCGCGAAACCCATCCCCACCCCCGCCCTCCCCTTGAAGGTGAGGGAGTCAGCGCGAGACGCTGCGTATCGGAATCTGCTTGAAGGTATTCGGGAGCGATGCGCTTGCGATGCCTTCGCCGACGGGCGTCGCGCATGCCTTGCAGGTTTCGCAACTGCCGCACGCGCCGCCGCTGGCGAGCTTGGCCTCGACGCGACGCGCATTGGCTTCCGACACGCCCCATCGCGCGACCAGCGTCGCGGCGCGCGCGGCGAGAGTACGCCGCCACGCGCCGGGCATGAACGTGATCGAGGCGTAGATAGTCGCTAACGCAACGATCATCGCAACCACGACGGCCTGCATGGTCGGACTCATGGGCTCCCCATCCACCACAGCGTGACGCGATAGGTGATGAACGACGCGAGATACGCGAGGCCGAACAGGTAGCCCGCCATCGCGAGCGGATAGCGCCACGAGTTGGTCTCGCGCTTAACGGTCGCCAGGGTCGACAGACACTGCGGCGCGAACACATACCAGGCCAGCAGCGAGAACGCGGTCGCCAGCGACCAGCCGGCCGCGATCATCGGCGACAACTGCTCGGCCACGTCGTTGCCGCTGGCCGACAGCGAATAGACGGTGCCCAGCGCCCCCACCGCAACCTCGCGCGCGGCGAGCCCGGGAATCAACGCGATCGAGATCTGCCAGTTGAATCCAATCGGCGCGAACACGACTTCGAGGGCGCGCCCGATCATGCCGGCCAGGCTGTATTGAATCGCGGGGCCGGTCGCGCCTTCGGGCGGCGATGGAAAACTCGACAGGACCCATAGCACGATCATCAGCGACAGGATGATGGTGCCCACGCGCGAAAGAAAGATGCGCGCGCGTTCGACCAGGCCGATCCCGAGGTTGCGCGCATTGGGCCAGCGATACGAGGGCAATTCCATCAGCAAGGGATGATGGATCTGGCCCCCCCGAAAACGCTTGAGCACCCAAGCCACGCCCATCGCGCCGGCGATGCCCGCGACGTAAAGCACGAACAGCACCAGACCCTGCAGGTTGACCACATGCCATACGGTCTCGCGCGGCACGAACGCGCCGATGATCAGCGCATAGACCGGCAGGCGCGCCGAGCATGTCATCAGCGGCGCGATCATGATCGTCACGATGCGATCGCGCCAACTCGAGATCGTGCGCGTGGCCATGATGCCGGGGATCGCGCAGGCGAAGCTCGACAGGAGCGGAATGAAGGAGCGCCCCGACAGGCCGACCGTGCCCATCACGCGATCGAGCAGGAAAGCGGCACGCGGCAGATAGCCCGAGTCCTCGAGCGCGAGGATGAACAGAAACAGGATCAGGATCTGCGGGATGAACACGATCACCGCGCCCGCGCCGGCGATCACGCCGTCGACCAGCAGGCTCTGCAGGACACCATCGGGCATGACGTGGCGCACGCCGACGCCGAGCGCTTCCATGCCGGCCTTGATCGCATCCATCGGCCATTGCGCCCAGCTGAACACGGCCTGGAACATCAGGAACAGCGTCGCGGCGAGCACCAGCATGCCCCACACCGGATGCAGCACGATCGCATCGATCGCATCGTCGGCGCGCGCATCGACGGTCGGTTCGTGGACCGCGATCGCGAGGATGCGGCGGACTTCGGCCTGCGCCGCGAGCACGTCGTCGATCGTGGCTTCGTGCCACGGCTCATCAGGCGTTGCAGCATCGATCTCGGCTGCGCTGCGCGCGGCACGGTCGACATCGAATCGACCACCCGCTTCGATGCGCGCTATCAATGCGCGCGCGCCATCGCGATGCACGGCCACCGTTTCGACGACCGGCATGCCGAGTTCGCGTTCGAGCGCGGCGACATCGATCGCGATGCCGCGCTTCTTCGCGACATCGCTCATGTTGAGCGCGAGCAGCATCGGCACGCCCAGGCGCCTGACCTCGACCACCATGCGCAGGTTGAGCTTGAGGTTGGTCGCGTCGGTCACGCAGACCACGAGATCGGGACGGCCTTCGTCCGAACGCGCGCCACGGATCACGTCGCGAGTGATCGCCTCGTCTGCGCTGATCGCGTTCAGGCTGTAGGCGCCGGGCAGATCGAGTACGCGCACGTGGCGACCGACAGGAGTCGTGAAGACGCCTTCCTTGCGCTCGACCGTCACGCCCGCATAGTTCGCGACCTTCTGCCGGCTGCCCGTCAACAGATTGAAGAGCGCCGTCTTGCCGCAATTGGGATTGCCCAGCAACGCGACGCGCAGGCCCTCGCTGCGGATGGAGTCGGCGGCAGCGTTCATGATCAGCGCCCCGGTGCCTTCCGGTTCGCGCTGTGCGCGACACTGGTCGCGCCCTCACTCTGCAGGTCCGGCACGACCCGGATGAAGTTGGCCTCGTGGCGACGCATCGCGAAGGTCGAGCCGTTCATGTTCTTGCGACCGCTGTCGGCGGCCGAGAGACGAACCGCGACCGGCTCGCGTCCCGGATGCCCATGGGCGATCACCCGCACGCGCTCGCCGGGCACGAAGCCGATCTCGATCAGGCGCATCACCAGATGGCGATCGACTTCGGAATCCGCGGGAAGTACCGCATGTATCGTCGCGAAGCCGCCGACCGGAAGGTCGGACAGCGCAATCGCCACCGGCTCGTCATCGAGCCAGTTTTGCTCGCGCGCATCGGCCGCAGACGACGAAGCCTCTACCGAGGCAGTCGAGAGCGCGGAGGTTGGCAGGTCGAGCATGTTCATCGCATCGATGAGACGTGGTTGCGCCAGTCGGTTGTTAAAAGACAATTGGTAACGAGAATGGTTTGCATTCGTAGTATAGCCCACCGCTCACAGGAACAGGCTGCTTTCGGGGGTGCGGCCCGACGAGGGGTCGCGGACGCGCGCGCTAGACTCGCCGCATGCCT
>JBBQCA010000105.1:0-11186 GCA_038318315.1 Burkholderiales bacterium
GGCCTCATCGGCTGCTGCGACGGGACACTCACACTGAATGTTCGAGATGTGCGGCGACCTTCCGGTCGAGCCGCAGCGACATACGTAACCGCGTACAAAACTGCGCACACCCTGCGCCCTACCCGCCCCATTCGTTTTTGAAGGACCATTCATGAATTCCATGCGTTTCCGTACGAGCTTCGTCGCGACGACTTTGTTCGCGCTCTTCGCGTTCGGCCCGTCGATTGCCGCGGCCCAGAACGTTGCCGTGGTCAACAACAAAGCGATTCCCAAGGCCAAGGCCGACACCATCGTCGCGCAAC
Organism: Burkholderiales bacterium; assembly: GCA_038318315.1. Taxonomy (GTDB): domain Bacteria; phylum Pseudomonadota; class Gammaproteobacteria; order Burkholderiales; family Burkholderiaceae_D; genus CAHJXF01. The sequence goes on from JBBQCA010000105.1 coordinate 303, forward strand.
TGGTCAAGCAGGGTCAGCAGGACACGCCCGAACTCCAGAACGCGGTGCGCGAGGACCTGATCCGTCGCGAGATCCTGGTTCAGGAAGCCGAGAAGAAAGGCCTGCCGGTCGACCCCGAAGTGCAGGGGCAACTCGAACGTGCCCGTCAGCAGGTCCTGATCGGCGCGCTGGCGCAGGACTACTTCAAGGCCAACCCGCCCACCGACGCCGAAGTCCGTCAGCAATACGACCTGTACGTGAAGGAGTCCGGCGGCAAGGAATACAAGGCCCGCCACATCCTGGTCGAGAAGGAAGCCGATGCGAAGGCGATCATCGCCAAGCTCAAGACTGGCGCGAAGTTCGAGGACCTGGCCAAGCAGTCGAAGGACCCGGGCTCGGCTGCCAACGGCGGCGACCTCGACTGGGCGCCCGCAGCGACCTACGTCAAGGAGTTCGCCGACGCATTGACGAAGCTGCCCAAGGGCCAGTACACGCAGACGCCAGTCAAGACGCAGTTCGGCTATCACGTGATCCGCCTCGACGACACGCGCGATGCCAAGGTGCCGAGCTTCCAGGAAGCCAAGCCGCAGATTTCCTCGGCCATGATGGCCAACCAGCAATGGCAGCAAGGCAAGTTCGAAGCGATGTTGAAGGACCTGCGCGACAAGGCGAAGGTCGAGTAGGCAGCTCGCACGATCATGATGAAAGGCGTCTTCGGACGCCTTTCTTTTGTGTGGCCTGTTCGCGGTTTCGCGTGTGGCCTTCCTGCTTGCGGCTAAACTCGCTCGATGGACAGCGGTCACCCCACCCTCGTCGCACCAGCGCCCAGACAAACCGTCGCGCAACCTTCCGCACGCAGCGGCGGGCTCGCGCTCGCGGTCGCGCAGGTCGTGCTGTGGGGCTTCAACAAACACTACCGTCTGTTTCGCGAGATCACGCAGGGCGCCAAGGCGCGCTACGAGGAAGCGCGCTGGCAGGAGATCCAGGAGGCCTCGCGCGCACGGCTGCAGTTCTACGACAAGCGCGTCGCCGAAACGGTCGAGCGGCTCGAGAAGGAATTCCAGACCGACTCTCTGGTCGCGGACTTCTGGCAGCAGGTCAAGTTCCAGTACATCAACCTGCTGCTCGATCATCTGCAACCCGAATGCGCCGAGACCTTCTTCAATTCGGTCTGCTGCCGCATCCTGCATCGCAACTACTACAACAACTCGTTCCTGTTCGTGCGGCCGACGATCTCGACCGAGCATCTCGACTCCGACCCGCCTGCGTATCGCGCCTACTACCCCAAGAGCGAAGGCGTGCTCGCGGCACTTCATCGCGCGTTCGCGGACTTCGATCTGAAGACGCCGTTCCAGGACCTCGATCGCGACCTGCGGCTGATCGTCGCCGCGGCGATCTCGCGCTTTCCGCAACCCTTCGAGAGCGCGCCGAATCACCAGATCCAGTTGCTGAGTTCGCTGTTCTTTCGCAACAAGGGCGCCTATGCGATCGGCAAGGTCATCAACGGCAACATCAGCGTGCCGTTCGCGATCGCGATCCTGCGCGCGGACGATGGGCGCCTCGTGATCGATGCGGTGCTGTTCGACATGGTCGACCTGCTCTCCCTCTTCAGCTTCTCGCGCGCCTACTTCATGGTCGACACGTCGGTGCCCGCGGCCTACGTGCAATTCATTCACGACATGCTGCCGGCGCGACCCAAGTTCGAGCTCTACAACATGATCGGCCTGCAGAAGCACGGAAAGGCGCTCTTCTATCGCGACTTCCTCCATCACCTCGCGCATTCGACCGACGAACTGGTGATCGCACCGGGCATCAAGGGCCTGGTGATGACGGTCTTCACGCTGCCGTCGTTTCCCTTCGTCTTCAAGGTCATCAACGACGTCATCCCGCATCCGAAGGAATGCGATCGCGCCGGCGTGATGGCGAAGTACTGGATGGTCAAGCTGCACGATCGCGTGGGTCGCATGGCCGACACGCTCGAATACTCGGACGTGGCTTTTCCGCGCGATCGTTTCTCGGTCGAACTGCTGGCCGAGCTGCGCGCCAAGGCCCCCACCATGGTGTCCGAAGAAGCCGACTCCATCGTCATCAACCACTGCTACATCGAGCGCCGCATGACGCCGCTCAACATCTACCTGCAGAGCGCCACGCCCGAAGACGCGAAGAAGGCGCTGGGCGAATACGGGCTCGCGATCAAGCAGCTCGCCGCGGCCAACATCTTTCCGGGCGACATGCTCTACAAGAATTTCGGCGTGACGCGTAATCGCCGCGTGGTCTTCTACGACTACGACGAGATCGAATACATGACCACGTGCAACTTCCGCGAGGTGCCCGAGGCACGCACGCCCGAAGAGGAAATGGCGAGCGAGCCGTGGTATTCGGTCGGACGTCACGACGTCTTTCCGGAGGAGTGGAAAACCTTCCTTCTTGGCGATCCGCAGATCCGCGCCACAATGCTCGAGCTGCACCCGGAGATTTTCCAGGCGAGCTTTTGGCAGGGTCTGAAGGAACGCATCGAACAGGGATACATCGAAGACGTGTTTCCCTATCCCGAGGACAAGCGCTTCGACCCGGCGCGTCTCGTAGCCTAGACTTCACTACGCACCCGGAAAGGACAACCGTCAGGGTCATGATCGAGAAGCTGGAGATCCTCGCAGCGAAGTAGGGCGCGCCGGTGCTGCCCGCTCAAGGCAATAGCGCGTGGCGCAGGTCCGCGTTTGCAAGCCGCTCCAGAAACCACTGCAGGGCCTTGCCCTTCACGCCGGTATTCCACGAGCAATACATCGTGCCGGTCATGCGCGATTCGGCGAGCAGCTTGGGCACGAGGCGACCGGCTTGAATATGCGGCATCGCCAGGCCGACCGGCAGATTGCCGCAGCCCAGCCCCGCTATCTGCGCGGCGACTTTCGCCTCCATGGTGGGCACCGTCAGCACGTCCTGCCCGCCGAGCAATCCTATGGTCACCGTCGGGAGGTTGCGCGCGCTGTCGCCCACGGCAACGGCTCGATGGCGGCGCACCGTTTCCGGCTTGATCGGTTCGGCCGCGTCCGCGAGCGCGTGATGCGGCGCAACCGCGAATACGAGTTCGACCTCGCCCAATGGCCGGCTCTGATAGCCACTGGCCACGCGCGCGGTTCCGGGCGTGCTCGAGAAGGTTCCGATCGCGAGATCGGCGCGACCCGACAGCAGCGCTTCCCAAGTCCCCGAGAGGACTTCGGTGAACAGGCGCAGCCGCGTGCCCGGCTCCTCGGCATAGAAGGCCGCGATCAGTTCGAACATCGGCTCGATGCACACGATGGTATCGAGCGCGATGCGCAATTCGACTTCCCAGCCGTGTCCCACGCGCCGCACGCGCCGCTGCAATTCATTGGCCGCGTGCAAAAGATTTCGCCCCTCATGCAATAACTCGAGCCCCGCAGGCGTTAGCTTGGCGCGATGCCCGCGCCGGTCGAACAGCAATACGTCGAGGTCGCCCTCGAGCTTGCGGATCAGGTAAGTCAACGCCGACGGGACGCGTCCGAGTTCTTCGGCAGCTCCCGCGAAGCTGCCTTTACGGTCGATCGCATCGAGCGCCTGCAATCCATCGAGGCTCAGCATATTGAAAATATTTGAATGACTCCGTCAAAACGCAAGCCTATCATTTCGCAGGCGACGACTATATCTTGATGCTCTGCCCGCGCGCATCACATTTTTCCGGGTGGAGAAAGGTTGAAAATGCTTGAAGTAATGGAAGGTCTGCAAGTCCGCCGCGGCGCCGATCGCGGCTATGCCGAGCATGGCTGGTTGAAAAGCTGGCACAGCTTCTCGTTCGCCGAGTATCACGACCCGCAGCACGTTCACTTCGGGCCGCTGCGCGTCATCAACGAGGACTACATCGCGCCGTCGTCGGGCTTCGGCACGCACGGGCACCGCGACATGGAAATCATTACCTACGTGCTCGAAGGCGAATTGACGCACAAGGATTCGATGGCCAGCGGTGGCGGCGAAGGTGCGGTGATTCGTCCGGGCGACGTGCAGCGCATGAGCGCCGGGAGCGGCGTGCTGCATTCCGAATTCAACGACTCGAACGACAAGACGGTCCACCTGCTGCAGATCTGGATCATGCCGAACGTCTCGGGCATCGCGCCGAGCTACGAGGAGAAGCGCTTCACGGACGCCGACAAGCGCGGACGTCTGCGCGTGGTCGCCTCGAGCGACGGACGCGACGGCTCGGTCACGATCCATGCCGACACCGCGCTGTACGCAGGCCTGTTCGACGGCGACGAGCATGCAACCTATCGCCTCGAAGGCGGTCGCAAAGCGTATGTACACGTCGCGTGCGGATCGGTCGTCGTCAACGGGGTCTCGCTTGCGGCGGGCGATGCATTGAAAGTCGTCGAGCCGGGCGACATCGTCGTAGAGTCGGGCCGTGCGGCCGAGATCCTGCTCTTCGACCTCGACTAACACTCGCATTTTTTCCGGGGCGCCCGTTCACCCGATCGCGGCGCCCCACTCCAACCATTCCTGCAGAAAGTGAGTCCAATGAAACTTCCCATCACCGACCCCGCGCACCCGGCCATCGCATTGGTCGGTCGCATCCTGCTCGCGTTGATATTCATCGTGTCGGGCCTCGGCAAGGTCATGAACTACGGCGGCACCGCGGGCTACATGGCAAGCGCCGGCCTGCCCATGGTCGGACTCTTGTTGCCCCTCACGATCGCAGTCGAACTCGGCGGCGGCCTCTTGATCGCCTTTGGAATGTTCACGAGGATCGTCGCCATCGTGGAGTTCCTGTTCCTCATCCCGGTCACGCTGGTGTTCCATCACTTCTGGGACGTCCCCGCCGCGCAGGCGATGATGCAGCAGATCAACTTCCTGAAGAACGTCGCGATCATGGGCGGCATGCTGCTGCTCGCGTTCGCCGGCCCCGGCTCGTTGAGCGTGGACGCCCGACGCAACCGATGAACGATGACGGTCGGGCATGAGCTTGTCCGCGACCACCGCCGCGCGCTACACGCCCACCGCCGTTGTCCTTCACTGGGTCATGGCGTTGCTGATCCTGGGCGCGTTGGCCGTGGGGTGGTACATGACCGACCTGCCGCTCTCACCATCGCGGGTGAGGCTCTTCAACTATCACAAATGGGTGGGCATCACGATCCTGTCGCTCGCGGCGGTGCGCTTGCTGTGGAGGCTCTTTCACGAGCCTCCGCCACTGCCGGTCGACCTGCCGCGCTGGCAGCAACGGCTCGCGCACGCGGTGCACTGGTTGATGTACGGCTTGTTCTTCGCGGTGCCACTTGCGGGCTGGGCCTTCACATCGGCGGCGGGATTTCCGGCCGTGTATCTCGGATTGATCCCCCTTCCCGATTGGGTCCCGGTGGACAAGGCACTCGCCGACCGACTGGCCATCGTGCATGCGGTGCTTGCGTACAGCCTCGCCGCCGCAGTGGTGCTGCACGTTGCAGCCGCGCTCAGGCACGCGCTCGATACGCACACGGGCCACTACATGCGCCGCATGCTTTCGATTCGCACCTGAATCCCGCCCACTCTCTGGAGATGTGATGCACGCTCAACCACTGTCGTCCTCGCTCGCCCGGTCGATCGCGCTCGCGTTCGCACTCTCCTGCACACCGACGATCGCATCGGCTGCGCAGAAGATCGTCGCCGGACAAAGCGAAGTCGCCTTCGTCAGCAAGCAGATGGGCGTTCCGGTGCATGGAAAATTCGAGCGCTTCGATGGCCAGGTGAACGTCGATCCCGCCAGGCCGGAGACCGGCAAGGTGTCGTTCACGGTCGATCTCGCCAGCGCCACGCTCAGCACCGCCGAAGCCGTGGCCGAACTCAGGAAACCCGACTGGTTCAATGTCGCGAAATTTCCGTCGGCAAGTTTTCAGTCGAGCAGCATCAAGTCGCTCGGCAACGGCAAGATCGACGTCACCGGCAAGCTGACCATCAAGGGCATCAGCAACGAGATCCACGTGCCGATGACGCTCGCGCAGCAAGGCGACATCCTGAAAGCCATCGGCGAGTTCACGATCAAGCGGCTCGACTACAAGATCGGCGCCGGCGAATGGGGCGACACCAGCCTGGTCGCCGACGAAGTCCTGATCAGGACGCGCTTCGCCTTTCAAGGCAATTCCACACCCTGAAGCATTTTTCAGCAGCCAGCAGCGTTCGACCCGAACCCGCATCACCCGAGGAAACACCATGAAGAGAACCATCACCGCATCGACAGGCATCGTTCTACTCGCGGCGGCAACGCTGGCGAACGCCGAGCCGGCCAGCTATACGATCGAGCCGCTGCATTCGGCGGTGGTGTTCGAAGTCAAGCACTTCGGTACCTCGACCCTCCGCGCGCAGTTCAGGGCGAGGACCGGCACGATCACGATCGACCCGGCGGCCGGCACCGGCGCGGCCAACATCGCGATCGATGCCGCGTCGGTGACGTCGGGTTTGCCGAAATTCGACGAGAACCTGAAGAACGCGAAGTTCTTCAACGTCGGGACCTATCCGGACATCAACTTCGTCGCGACCGAGTTCCGTTTCGACGGCGACAAGGTCGCGCGGATCGGCGGCAATCTCACGATCATCGGCAAGACCAGGCCGGTGACATTGAATGCGATCAACTACAACTGCTACAAGAGTCCCTTGTTCAACAAGCAGGTCTGTGGCGGCGACTTCGTGGCCACCGTTCAACGCAGCGAGTGGGACCTCAATATCGGCATCCCATTCACGTCGGACGAGACAAAACTGTTGATCCAGATCGAGGCGACGCGCGACTGAGTCGCGCCGGACCCGACCGATGGTCGCGCATTTTTCATTGGCGTTGCGTCGACCTCGCATGCCGATGCTCTGCTTCTTTCCTGCGGCCGATGCTATATTCCGCCTCGAAATGATCAAGCATCGTCGCCCGCTCGCCTGGCTCTTATTCGTCGCGTTGGTGTTCACGCAGATCGCGAACGCGGCGCATGCCTGCGCTGGCGAGGCTTCGGTCACCAGCGATGGGCTCGCCGCGTTCTCGGCATCGGAGAAGGTACTCGAGCTGGCATCTGACTGCGAGTCCATGGCGACGGCCATGGTCGATTATGGCATCGGCATGACGCCGCTTTGTGCGGACCACTGCATGCATGACGCGCAAGCAAATGCCGATGCACACGTCCCGGCAATGCATTGGCTGCCCGCCTCGTTGCTCGGAATCTTCCTGGTTGTCCCCGCGATAGCCTCTGAATACAGCGCACTCGCGCATTCGGAACCGCCGGGCATGGGGCGATCGATCGTCCCCGCAATTCCCATCCTGCTGGGTCGCTTCCTCTCTTAGTCCTCGACGCAGATTCGTACGCGACGCAAGCGCGTCGTGCTTTCGATATTGACGTCTGGGGAACAGCATGAATCGTTTGGAATCGGCGGGCGCGCCTTGCGCGCGCGGGGCGATCGCCGCGGCGATCGCCATCGGGATGGCGATGGGTGCGGTAGAGGCGCGAGCGCAGACGTATAGCGCAACGCTGCCGTCGGCAACGACAAGTTCGCGCGCATCGACGCAAGTCTCCGATGCGGCGCTGAGTATCGAAGAGGCGGTGCGGCTGGCGATTGCGGGCTCGCATCGCATCGTCGCGAACGCGGCGCAGATCGATGCGGCGCGCGAGCGCGCGCTCGCCGCCGGCAAGCGGCCCGATCCGGTTTTCACGACCGGCCTCCAGTCGGTGCCGCTCAACGGACCGGATCGACTGAAGCTGCACAACGACAGCTTCACGATGACCGCCTTCGGCATCAAGCAGGAGCTGACCGGCCGCGACAAGCTGGCAGCGCGCGCCGAGCGCTATGCGCGCGAAGCCGAAAGCGGCGAGGCCACGCGCTCACTTTCAGCAGTCGAGATCGCGCGCGATACGCGGCTGGCGTGGCTTGCGCGCTCGTACCTGGAAAGCGTCGCGAGCTTGCTGGACGATGAGGCGCGCGAAGTCGCGCATCACATCGAAGCGGTGGATGCCGCCTACCGCGGTGGTCGCGGGACCCAAAGCGAGGCGCTCGCGATTCGCACCGAACTCGAGCGCATCGCCGATCGCCAGCGCCAGAATGCGCGCGACCTCGCCATCGCGCGCGCGCGGCTGGCGCGATGGATCGGCGAGGCCGCGGCACAGCCGCTGACCGAACGTGCGCCGCTGGTCGCGCGGCCCCAGTTGCTGGAAGCGCAAGCCGCGCTGCAAAGGCAACTCGATGGTCATCCGGCGCTCAAGCGTCTCGCCGCGCAGGAAGCCAGCGCGCGCGCGGAGGCCGAGGTGGCGCGCACCGAACGCAGCGCCGACTGGAGCGTCGAGCTTGCGGTGGGCGTACGCCGCCCGACATATTCGAACCTGGGCACGATCAACTTCTCGATCCCGATCACCTGGAACCGCGCCGAGCGCCAGGACCGCGAGTGGGCCGCGCGCCGCGCCGAGGCGGATGCCGCGGCCGCGGATCTCGAAGAGGCGCGCCGCATTGCGGTCAGCGACCTGCGTGCCGCCAGCGACTCTTGGCAACACGATCGCGCGCGACTGGCGCGCTACGACGCTGCCTTCATTCCGCTGGCCGCGCAACGCAGCAGTGCGGCGCTCGCCGCGTGGCGCGGCGGCGTCGGCAATCTGGCAGCTGTGCTCGATGCGCGGCATGCGCAGATCGAGACGCGGCTCGAGCAGCTCAAGCTCGAGCGCGAGCTTGCCGAGACCGCCGTCCAACTCGACTACTGGCTCGCCGCCGATGCGCGCGAACTCGGCAACGCAACGCGACAGGGAGAACGATGATGCGCAACAAACCACTCTTGGTTTCGATCGCGCTGGCGTTGCTGGTCGCGAGCGGTTGGGGACTCTATGCGCTCGGCGAACGGCACGGGGCGCGGCAGATGCCGTCGTCGCCGTCGGGCACTGCAAAAGCCAGCGCGCCTACCGCAGTCGCCACCGCACCCAAGACCGCGGATGCTGCGTCCGATGACGGCAGGAAGGTGCTGTACTACCACGACCCGATGGCTCCAAACCAGAAGTTCGACAAGCCCGGCAAGTCGCCCTTCATGAACATGCCGCTCGTGCCGGTCTACGCCGAAAGGGGCGCAGGCGGCAAGGAAGCAGGCGGTGTCACGATCAATGCACGTGCACAGCAGAACCTCGGCATACGCACCGCCGAAGTCGTGACCGGCACGCTCGCGCCGGGGATCGAAGCGGTGGGCAGCGTGGCATGGAACGAGCGCGATGTCGCGGTCGTCTCCGCGCGCGCCAACGGCTATGTCGAGAAGCTGTTCGTGCGCGCGCCGCTCGACCCGGTCACCAAGGGACAGGCGCTCGCGGCGCTGTACGTTCCGGACTGGATCGCGGCGCAGGAGGAATACCTGGCGGTGCGGCGCATGAATGCGGCCGACTCGTCGCATTCGAACATGGCGTCTCTGGTGGACGGTGCGCGCCAGCGCATGCGCCTGGCAGGCATGAGCGACGCGCAGATCGCGCGTGTGGAGGCACGGGGCTCGGTCGAGCCGCGCATCACGATGGTCGCTCCCATCGCCGGTGTGGTCGGCGAGCTCAATGTGCGCGAAGGTACGGCGGTCACGATCGGCATGCCGCTCGCTCGCATCAACGGGCTCTCGACCGTGTGGATCAACGCCGAGCTACCCGAGGCGCTCGCTGCCCGGTTGAAGACCGGCAGCAGAGTCGAGGCTAAGTCACCGGACGGCACCATCGTGACGGGCAAGGTGGGCGCGGTACTGCCCGAGGTCAACGCGCAAACTCGGACGTTGAAGGTTCGCATCGAAGTCGACAACGCGGACAGGAAGCTCTTGCCCGGCATGTTCGCGACGCTGCACTTCAAGCCTGCCGCGCGCGACGACATGCTGCTGATCCCGACCGAGGCGATCATCGCAACCGGCACGCGCACCATCGTCATGTTGGCCGAAGACGGCGGACGCTTCACCCCGGTCGAGATCGAGCCGGGCATCGAGTCGGGTGGAAAGTCCGAGATCAGGAAAGGGCTCAAGGCGGGCCAGCGTGTGGTGTTGTCCGGCCAGTTCCTGCTCGATTCAGAAGCCAGCCTGAAGGGCGTCGAAGCGCGTCAAGGCGAGAGTCCCGAAACCAGCGCGGGGCCTGCGGCTCAACAGCCGCCCCTCTATCAGGGGACCGGAAAGGTCGAGTCGATCGGCAAGGACCAGATCACGCTGTCCCACGGTCCGATTCCGGCCCTCAAGTGGAACGCCATGACGATGGGCTTTCGTGCGCCGACCAGGGGCGTACCAAAAGACCTCGCAGTCGGCGCGAGTGTCGACTTCGAAATCCAGGCTATGGATGACGGTCAGTACCAACTCGTGACGATCCTGCCGCGCCGCGCGTCATCCAACGGCGCGAAACCATGATTGCGCGCCTCATACGCGCCTCGATCGCGAACCGCTTTCTGGTGCTGCTGTTGTCGGCGCTGTTGACCGCGCTCGGCATCTGGTCGTTGGCCCAGACGCCGCTCGATGCGCTGCCCGATCTGTCCGATACGCAGGTCATCATCCGCACCACTTGGCCGGGACAAGCGCCGCAAATCGTCGAAAACCAGGTCACGTATCCGCTGACGACGACGATGCTGTCAGTGCCCGGCGCGAAGACGGTGCGCGGCTATTCGTATTTCGGCGATTCCTTCGTCTATATTCTTTTCGACGACGGCATCGACCCGTACTGGGCGCGTTCGCGCGTGCTCGAGTACATGAACCAAGTGCAGTCGCGCCTGCCTCCGCAAGCGAAGATGGCGCTCGGCCCCGATGCGACCGGGGTCGGTTGGGTCTATCAATATGCGTTGATCGATCGCAGCGGCCGCATGGATGTGAGCCAGCTGCGCGCGCTGCAGGACTGGTTTCTGAAATACGAATTGAAGACGGTCGTCAACGTCGCCGAGGTCGCCAGCGTGGGCGGGCTGGTGCGGCAATACCAGATC